>NZ_BRCY01000005.1:0-180482 GCF_023708045.1 Halomonas sp. NCCP-2165 | reverse complement strand
GGCGGGGGCGGCGAGGGAGGCGCTGGGGTGCGGTTTCGCGATTAATTCAGATAACCCTTATTATCTTCCGCCTTCGACGTTTTCGTTACCGGTAATGGCGACGAAAATGCGTCACATGCGATAACCTAGGGTCGGAGTACCCTCGGACGGCCAGTCGCCACAAGGGGAGACTCATATGAACAAGGAAACGCACTCATGGGAGTGGATGCTAGCGTGACAAGCAGCGACCGGGAACATGTGCTGATCGTCGAGGACGATGAGCGTCTCGCCGATCTGACACGTGACTATCTGGAGGCCAATGGCTTCCGTGTCAGCGTCGAGGCCGATGGCGCCAAGGGGGTGGCGCGGATTCTCGAGCTGCAGCCGGACCTGGTGATCCTGGACCTGATGCTGCCCGGGGAAGATGGGCTGTCGATCTGCCGCCGGGTACGCGGCGACTATCAGGGCCCCATCCTGATGCTAACCGCCCGCACCGATGACATGGATCAGGTGTTGGGCCTGGAGATGGGCGCCGACGACTATGTGCCCAAGCCGGTGCAGCCGCGGGTGCTGCTGGCGCGCATGCGTGCCCTGCTGCGCCGCGCCGAGGCGAGCGGCGAGGCGCAGCTGCGCTTCCGCGACCTGGCCATCGACAGCGCCACCCGGGAGGCCTGGCTGAACGGCGAGCGCATCGACCTGACCAGCGCCGAGTTCGATCTGCTCTGGCTGCTGGCCAGCAATGCCGGGCGAGTGCTGACCCGGGAGGAGATCTTCGCCCAGCTGCGCGGCATCAAGTATGACGGTCAGGACCGTTCGATCGACGTGCGGGTCTCGCGGATCCGTCCCAAGATCGGCGATGACCCCAACCAGCCGCATCGCATCAAGACGGTTCGCAGCAAGGGCTACCTCTTCGTCAAGGACGGCTGATGCCGACCCGCCTCCTGCCTCGGCCCCTGGCCGACAGCACCTTCCTGCGGGTCTATGTCCTGCTGGCCCTGGCCCTGGTGGTGATCGGCGGCCTGGCCCTGGGGAGCTTCGCGGTGATCGATCAGGTGCGCCGCGAGCACTACCGGGAGCGGCTGGCCAGCGCCCCCATGCTGGTCTTGACCCATCGCTATGCCGGCCTGCCCGAAGCGGCCCGAGACGCCTGGCTGGTGCAGCGTTCCCGGGAGCTGGATATCCGCCTCTCGGTAGCCCCCAGCGCGTCTCTGCCGCTCAACTACTTCGAACGCGTTCGCCTCGACGAGGGCCAGACCCTGGTCGAACCCCGGGAGGGGCAGGGCTGGCTGTTGCGCCGTCGGCTGCCCGACCAGGCGAGCCTGATGGTGGCGGAGCTGGACAGCCTCAACGAGCAGCAGTTGCGTGGCCTGGCGGTGGAGCTGGGACGCTGGCTGAAGCAGGCCTCGCCCAGCGAGCGCGAGGTCCGGCTGAGCCTGCTGGCCGAGACGGCCCTGCCGGTCAGCCTCGGCGACACCCCCCCCGAGGGCTGGGCCCAGGCGCCGCCGCAGCGTCGTCTTCAGGAGGCGGAGGTGACCATTCGCCTGTTGCCCCAGCGCTGGGCCATCTCCCTCTATCTGCCGCTGCCCGGCGGCGAGGCCGGCCAGGGCCAGTGGCTGGTGGTAGGGCCCATGGAGGCCTTCGAGCCCATGCCGATGAGCCTGGCCCTGCTGCTGATCGGCGTGCTGCTGATGGGGCTGGCGGCCAGCATCTACTTGATCGTGCGTGGCCTGGAGTCGCGGATGGCGGGGCTGGAGCAGGCGGCGACGCGGATCGCCGCCGGCCACCTGGATACCCGGGTCAAGGTGGAGAGCGGCGACTTCCTGGGGCGCCTGGGCATGGCCTTCAATGGCATGGCGGCCCGGGTGCAGTCGCTGCTGCGCACCCAGCAGGAGATGATTCGCGCCGTTTCCCATGAGCTGCGCACCCCGGTGGCACGCATTCGCTTCGCGGTGCAGATGGTCGAGGACATGACCGAGGATGGCGGCATTCGCCGCCAGCTGCAGGGCATCGATGCCGATATCGAGGAACTCGACGCCCTGGTGGACGAGATCCTCACCTATGCGCGCCTGGGGGGCGACCCCGGTCAGGGGCAGGTGCTCAGCCGCGAGAGCCTGGATTGCCGGGAGATGGCGCAGCGGGTGGTGGAGACCCTGGCGCCGCTGCATGGGGAGCTCGAGCTGCTGCTGGTGCCCGGCTCCCCGGTGGAGGCCCAGGCCGATCCGCGCTATCTGCAGCGCGCCCTGCAGAACCTGGTGGCCAATGCCTGTCGCCACGCCAACGGTCGGGTCGAGGTGCGCCTGACCCAGGAGCCCTGGGCGCTGCGTATCGACGTGGAGGATGACGGTCCCGGGGTGCCGGTGCGGGCCCGGGAGGGGATCTTCAAGCCCTTCGCCCGCCTCGACGACAGTCGCACCCGCCGCTCCGGCGGCTATGGGCTGGGGCTCTCCATCGTCCAGAAGGTGATGGCCTGGCATGGCGGCAGCGTGGCGGTGGACGACAGTCCGCATCTGGGTGGCGCCCGCTTTAGCCTGTTATTGCCCCTGGAGCGCCGCTGAGTTGCCAGACAATGCACCCCGTGGACGATAGCCGCTCTCCATGACTCTCTACCACGCTCGGCGGCGCCCGCTTTAGCCTCCTGCTTCCCCTCGAGACACGCTGACGAATACCAAGCTTCTTCTATCCATAAATCAGCTGCCTTGTGGGAGCTCGGCTGTGCCGAGCGATGGCCGGGTCGGGCGCCCACCCTGGTTACGCCGGCTTGATGCCCTCCAGTACCGCGAAGGAGGTCTCCCGGGCGGTGCGCAGGAAGTCCTCCATCCAGGGAGCATCGCGATTCTCCTCGCGGATCGCCGCGAAGAGGGTGCTCCAGACGCCGCCGTCGCCCAGCGCCACGCCGCGCACATAGTCCCGCTCCAGGTACTCGGTGAGCGCCCAGTTGGGTAGCGCACAGACGCCGCGGCCGCTGGCCACCAGCTGCATCATCATGATGGTCAGCTCGGCGGTGCGTACCTCCTTGGGCTTGACCCCGGCCGGGTCGAGGAACTGGGTAAAGACATCCAGGCGCCCCTGCTCCACCGGGTAGATGATCAGGGTCTCCTCGGCCAGGTCCCGGGGCAGCACATAGGGGCGTTCGGCGAAGGGGTGCTGCTTGGCCACCGCCAGGAGCCCCTGGTAGCGGAACAGCGGTTCATAGAAGACCCCCGGCAGGGGCTGGGGGTCGGCGGTAATCACCAGGTCGAGCTGTTCCCGGGCCAGGGCGGGCAGCGGGTCGAAGTTGTGACCGCTGGGAATGTCCACCTCCACTTCCGGCCAGTGATCGCGGAAATGGTCGATGGTGGGCATCAGCCACTGGAAGCAGCTATGGCATTCGATGGCCATATGCAGGCGGCCCTGCTCGTTGCCGGCCAGGCGCGCCAGGTCGCGCTCGGCCATGCGCACCTGTGGCAGCACCTGCTCGGCCAGCGCCAGCAGGCGCTGACCGGCGCGGGTGAACTCCACCGGACGGGTCTTGCGCAGGAAGAGGGGGTTGCCCAGGCGTTCCTCCAGGTCCTTGATCTGGTGGGAGAGGGCCGACTGGGTCAGATGCACGCGTTCGGCGGCTTCCACCAGGGAACCGGCATCGCGCAAGGCGACCAGGGTGCGTAGGTGTCGCAGTTCCAGCATGAGTATGAGCTTCTTTCACTTTAACGATTAGTTAATTTAGTTTGATTCACCTCTCTTGGCCAGCCAGACTTCCCTCACTGCTTATGGCGATTGGTGCCATAAAAAAGATTTTTAATATCTAGAGGGAATAGATATGACGCTGTCACATACCCTGGGCTACCCACGGATCGGCGCCAACCGGGAGCTGAAGCGGGCCACCGAGGCCTACTGGAAGGGCGAACTGGATCGGGAGGGCCTCGAGCAGGTGGGGCGCGAGCTGCGTGCCCGCCACTGGCAGGCCCAGCGCGATGCCGGCCTCGACCTGGTCAGCGTGGGCGATTTCGCCTTCTACGATCAGGTGCTCAATGTCTCGGTGCTGCTGGGCGCCATTCCGAGCCGCTTCGGCGCCGAGGAGGAGCTGGCCCGGGGCGACGTCTCCCTGGACACCTATTTCCGCCTGGCCCGCGGGCGGGCCCCGAGCGGCGCCCCCGCCGCCGCCTGCGAGATGACCAAGTATTTCGATACCAACTACCACTACCTGGTACCGGAACTGCACGAGGGGCAGCCGTTCCGGCTGGCCAGCCAGCGTCTCTTCGACGAGGTGGCCGAGGCCCAGGCCGCCGGCCATCCCCTCAAGGTGACCCTGGTCGGACCGCTGACCTGGCTGTGGCTGGGCAAGACCAAGGGCGCCGACTTCGACCGCCTGAGCCTGCTGGACGAGGTGGTGACGGTCTATGGCCAACTGCTGACGCGCCTGGCGGCCCAGGGCGTGGAGTGGGTCCAGCTCGACGAGCCGGCGCTGGTGCAGGACCTGCCCCAGGCCTGGCGCCAGGCCTATGAAGCCGCCTATAACCGCCTGGGTAGCGCGCCACTCAAGCTGCTGGTGGCCAGCTATTTCGGTGCCCTGGGCGATAACCTGCAGCTGGCGGTGAGCCTGCCGGTGGAGGGCCTGCATATCGATGCGGTGCGGGCCCCCGAGCAGCTGACGCCGGTGCTGGATAACCTGCCCGCCTACAAGGTGCTCTCGGTGGGGGCCATCGACGGGCGCAATATCTGGCGCGCCGACCTGGCGGCGCTTCAGGAGCGGTTGAGTGACGCCAAGCAGCGCCTGGGCGAGCGGCTGTGGATCGCCCCCTCCTGCTCGCTGCTGCATGTACCGGTGGACCTGGAGGCCGAAACCGAGCTGGACGCCGAGCTCAGGGGCTGGCTGGCCTTCGCCCGCCAGAAGCTCGACGAGACCGTGACCCTGGCGCGGCTGCTGGGCGGTCGCGCCACCCCGGACGACCGGGCCCGGCGCGAGGCGGCCAGCAGCGCCCTGGCGGCCCGCGCCGCCTCGCCGCGGATTCACAGGCCGGCGGTGGCCCAGCGCCTGAGCTCGGTCACCGCCGCGGATAGCGAGCGGGCCAGTCCCCATGCCCGGCGCGCCGTCGAGCAGCACCGGCGCCTGGGACTGCCGCTGCTGCCCACCACCACCATCGGCTCCTTCCCCCAGACCGCCGAGATTCGCGCCGCCCGCCGGGCCGTCAAGGCCGGCGAGCTGGACCGCGAGACCTACGAGGCGCGGATGCGCGAGGAGATCGCCCAGGCGGTGGCCCGCCAGGAGGCCCTGGGCCTGGATATGCCGGTGCATGGCGAGCCGGAGCGCAACGACATGGTCGAGTACTTCGGCGAGCTGCTGGAGGGCTTCGCCTTCACCCGCCACGGCTGGGTGCAGAGCTACGGCTCCCGCTGCGTCAAGCCGCCGGTGATCTACGGCGACATCAGCCGTCCGGCGCCGATGACGGTGCGCTGGAGCGAATACGCCCAAGCGCTCACCGACAAGCCCATGAAGGGCATGCTCACCGGCCCGGTGACCCTCCTGCAGTGGTCCTTCGTGCGCGACGACCAGCCCCGGGAGACCACCTGTCGGCAGATCGCCCTGGCGCTGCGCGACGAGGTGGCGGACCTGGAGCGAGCGGGGATCGCGGCGATCCAGATCGACGAGCCGGCGCTGCGCGAGGGCTTGCCGTTGCGCCGGGGCGACTGGGCCGGGTATCTCGACTGGGCGGTGGGGTGTTTCAGACTCAGCGCCGCGGTGGCCGCCGATGCCACCCAGATCCACACCCATATGTGCTATTCGGAGTTCAATGACATCATCGACGCCATCGCCGCCCTGGATGCGGACGTGATCACCATCGAGACCTCGCGCTCGGACATGCAGTTGCTGGACGCCTTCCAGGACTTCGCCTATCCCAACGAGATCGGCCCCGGAGTCTACGACATCCACTCGCCGAACCTGCCTGAGGTGGAGTGGATGGTGCAGCTGATGGAAAAGGCCGCCGAGCGTATCCCGGTCGAGCGGCTGTGGATCAACCCGGACTGTGGCCTCAAGACCCGCACCTGGGCCGAGGTGGAGCCGGCCCTGGCCAATATGGTGGAGGCGGCCCACCAGCTACGTCGCAAATACGGCTAAGCCTATGCGTCTTGTCGCGCGCCGACGCTAACTCACTGCCGTCACAGCGTTGGTAAAGCGAAGCAGGCGCCGGGGCCAGGGGCCCCGGCGCCTGATATGCTGGTGGCGGAGTCTCAGACGTTGCAAGGAGTTCGCATGTCCCGCATCCCCCCTATCCTGCGCGGTTCCCTGTGGCTGGGAAGCCTGCTGGCCCTGGCCGGCTGTGCCGTGGCGCCCGCGGAGCGACCCGTGGTGGAGAGCCGTCCCGGCATCGACGCCGCCCCGGTCGCGGCGGAAGACGCTACCCAGGCGCGGCCCACGGCGCCGCTGTTGCCCTCGGCGCTCTTTCCCGGCGATGCCGAGGAGTTTATCGCCTGGCGCTGCACCCCGGCCCAGGACCTGGTGGCCGCCTTCGGCGAGGAGGAGCTGCGCCTCTGGTCGGCCCATGGGAGCTATCGCCTGACCCCGGCGGTGGTGGCCTCCGGCGCCCGCTACGAACAGGCGGGGCTGAGCTTCTGGAATCGCGGCGATACCGCCCTGGTGGAGAGCGACCACGGCCGCCTGGAGTGTCGCGGCGATATCGCCCGGCGGGCCCTGACCCGGGCGCAGCGCCCCGGGGTGATGTTCCACGGCCGTGGCAACGAGCCGGGCTGGGCGGTGAGCCTGGCCCATGACGTGCCGGAGCTGGATCTGACCCTGGACTATGGCCAGCGCGAGTTGAGCCTGCCTTACCGGGTTACCGAGATCGACAACGCCGCCGGCCGGATGGTACTGGCCAGTGGCCGTGCCGATACCCCCTTTACCCTGACCCTGGAAGCCCGGGCCTGCTTCGATGACATGAGCGGCGAGCCCTTCCCGGCCCGGGTCACCCTGGAGCTGGAGGGGCGCCAGTACCGGGGCTGTGGTCAGGGCATCGCCCCCTGAGTCGGCACTCGAGGCGAGGCGGCAATCTTTTTATTTTTTAGAAAGGTTGTCGCGTTTTTTTGCGATTATCATCTCAAAAAATGCATTTAAAATGGCGATCATCAGCTCAGCAACGGTCCATGACTCGTTGCCCCTTCGATCAGGAGAATCGCCATGACCACCAAGATCCTCGTACTCACCAGCTCCATCCTCGGCGGCAATTCCCAGGCCCTGGCCGACCACCTGGTCGCCGAGGCGGCTCGCCGCGACGACCTCGACGTGACTCGCCGCGACCTGGTGGCCGATGACTTGCCCCACCTGGGCCTCGCCGAGCTGGGTAGCTGGCAGGTGGCCGCCGACGAGCGCAGTGCCGAGCAGCAGGCCCTGGCGGCCCGCTCCGATGCGCTGATCGAGGAGCTCAAAGCCCATGACCAGGTGGTGCTGGCGGTGCCCATGTACAACTTCGGGGTGCCCAGCCAGCTCAAGGCCTGGTTCGATCGGGTGATGCGCGCCGGGGTCACCTTCCGTTACACCGAGAACGGTCCCCAGGGCCTGGTGGAGGGCAAGCGTGCCCTGCTGTTGCTGGCCCGGGGCGGCCAATATGCCGGGACCCCCATGGACACCCAGACCCCGCATCTGGAGGCGATGCTCGGCATGATCGGCATCTCCGAGGTGAACAGCATCTTCGCCGAGGGCCTCAATATGGGCCATCAGCAGGAGGCCCTGGGCGAGGCGAAATCGGCCATCGAGCAGTGGGTCGCCCGGCTCTGAGGCTTGGCTCGCGGGCCTGTCGATACAAGGCCTCGCGGGGCCCGTCAGCGGGCCCAGGCGGGGCCGGCGGCCAGGATGCGCGCCTGCACCGGGCAGTCGTCCCGGTGGGCGCCGGGCAGATAGCCGCTGCTCATCAGGAACTCGCCGACGATCTCCGGGCCGGTAAAGCGGAAGGTGCGGCGAAACAGCTTGACCCAGTCGGCGTGACTCAGGGGGTGATGCGCCTCCAGCCAGGCGTGGAAGCCGCCGTGGGAGTCGCGCAGCTCGCGCACCACCCGGGCGTTATGAATCACCGCCTCGACCTTGAGGCGATTGCGGATGATCCCGGCATCGGCCAGCAGCCGGGCGCGCTCGGCCTCGCCATAGGCGGCGACCCGATCGACCGCGAAGCCCTCGAAGGCGGCGCGGAAGGCCGCCCGCTTGTTGAGCACGGTGAGCCAGGAGAGCCCCGCCTGATTGATCTCCAGCACCAGCCGCTCGAAGAGCGTCGCCTCGTCGCCGATGGGGAAACCATACTCATGATCATGGTAGGGCCCGTGCACGGGGTGGGAGGGGGCCGTGTCGCAGTAGTGGGGCATGGTGACTCCTGTCGTGGCGGGGTATCCTGCCGTCGGTGCCTGAAAGCGGAGACGAGCGATGTTGGCAAGACGACTGTTACGCCGCCTGGTGCTGCCGGGGCTGAGCCTGGTGCTCTCGCCCCTGGCCGTTGCCGGGCCGCTGGTGGAGATGTGGAAAGACCCCAACTGCGGCTGTTGCACCGCCTGGGCGGAGCACCTGGAGGCCGAGGGCTTCGAGGTGCGTCTGCATGACACCCGGGAGATGCGCCAGGTCAAGATCGACCGGGGCGTGCCGCCGCGGCTCGCCTCCTGCCATACCGCGGTGGTGGACGGCTATGTGATCGAGGGCCATGTGCCCGCCGCCGATATCCGCCGCCTACTGGAGGAGGGTCCCGAGGTGGCCGGGCTGGCGGTACCCGGCATGCCCCATGGCTCGCCGGGGATGGAGACCGGCCGCGTCGACGACTATGCGGTCTATAGCTGGCAGGTCGCAGACCCTGCCCCGGAGATCTTCCAACGCCATATTCAGCCGTAAAGGAGTCCCGACATGCAATACCTGCACACCATGGTCCGCGTCAGCGACCTGGAGGCGTCTCTCTACTTTTATTGCGACCTGCTGGGGATGATCGAGATCAGCCGCAAGGAGAGCGAGAAGGGGCGCTTCACCCTGATCTTCCTGGCCGCGCCGGAGGACGAACTGGCGGCCCGGGAGCAGCGTGCGCCGATGCTCGAGCTGACCCATAACTGGGACCCGGAGGCGTACACCGGGGGGCGCAACTTCGGCCACCTGGCCTATCGGGTCAACGATATCTATGCCCTGTGCGAAAGGCTGCAGGCCGGCGGTGTGACCATCAATCGCCCGCCGCGGGATGGCCATATGGCCTTCGTGAAGAGCCCCGATGGCATCTCCGTGGAGCTGCTCCAGGCCGGCGAGCCGCTGCCGCCCAGGGCGCCCTGGAGCGAGATGGAGAATCAGGGCACCTGGTAGCGCGGTTGCGAAAAGACGCCGCCCGGGGGAACCCGGGCGGCGTCTCGTTATCGGCCAGCGCTCAATCCGGGCGTACCGCCAGGCGTCCGCTGCCCAGGAAGATCAGCGCCGCGGCGCCGAACAGGAAGAGGCCCTGCAGTTCCAGCTGCCAGCCGCCGTTCTGGTTGAGCAGAAAGAGCTCCGAGGTGTGCACCAGGGCGATGGCCACCACCATGTTGCCGGCCATCAGCAGCCCCGCCAGCCGGGTCTGCCAGCCGACGATGGCCATGATCGGTGCGATCAGTTCGCCGATCAGTACCCCGTAGGCCAGGAAGCTGGGCAGCCCGTAGCCGGCCAGCAGGTCGCTGATCCAGTTGAGGCTGCCCGGATTCAGTAGCTTGCCGATGCCGTGCAGCAGCATGAGCACGCCGACCGAGAGACGCAGGATCAGTTTGCCCAGGGCATCGTTATGAAGGGCTCGCAGCATGGGAAGGCTCCTTGATCGAGGCGGGAGAGGCACCGGTCCATTCAGCATAGCCGCTTCATTGTTCCGCAGTTTGCATATAAAGAAAATCCTGATGAAGCCCGCGGCGAGCGGCCGGCGGGGGCGCTGGTCAAGTCGCCAAGGATCGGGCACCCTTGAGTTTTTCGGATCGGCGAGAGGACGGATGATGATAAGGCCCTGGTGGATCGGTGCCCTGGCGATAAGCCTCCTGGCGGGCTGTGGCAGCGCGCCACCGGCCCCCGAGCGGGAGATCGTGGCGCCGACGGCGAGCGGTGGCTCCCCGGTGATCGGTCCGCGCTGGCAACTGATCCTGCTGGGGACCGACGAGCGCTGGGAGGGGGCCGAACCGGCCTGGTTCGAGGCCGAGCTCGGGCGGGGAGGGCTGCGCCTGACGGGGAGCGATGGCTGTCGTCGCCTGGAGGGCAGCCTGGCCCTGGATGACGGCAATCGCATCGCTATCCAGGGACTCGACGGCGGGCCTGACTGTGCCGGCGCCCCCCAGGCGGCGCGGGTCGCCGAGATGATGCGGGACGCCCACCGCTACCTGATCGATCATGATCGGCTGGTGTTCTTCGGTCGCGACAGTCGGGTGCTGGGCGGCTTTCGGCGCCGCTGATCGCGTCCTGTCATGAAACAGGCCGGGCCCGTGAGACGGGCCCGGCCTTTTCGTCTGGCAAGCGCCGCTCCTAGCGGGCCGGCAGCAGCCGTGCCTTGAGGGCGATCAGGCCTCGCGTGATGGCCGATGCGCTACGCGGCGCCAGGGGCGTACACAGGGCCCAGGGCAGCAGTGCCAGGGCGATGGCCAGGGAGCCGAAATAGATATCGCTGAACCAGTGGGCGCCGCCGAGGATTCGCGGGGCGCTGAACAGCACCACCAGGGCGGCACTCACCAGGCCGACGCGAGGCCCGGCGAAGCGCCACATAAAGGCGGCGAAGATCATCAGCATCAGGCCGTGGTCGCCGGGGAAGCTGCTCGCCGAGACCGCCTTGGTGGCGTAGTCCACCAGCTCGGTGATTCGCGTGGCGTCGTCGTAGACCAGGGTGGGGCTGGCATGACGGTAGGTGACGACATAAGCCTCGATGCGATTGACGATGCCGGCGGTCAGCAGCAGGGTCAGGCCGATTCCTCCCCAGCGCAGCCAGCGATGCTCCGCCACCGGGTCGCGGCGGATGGCCCACAGCAGGACCGCGGCCATCGCCAGCAGGCTGATGCCGTCGAAGGCGCGATGATTGGCGAGGGCCACCAGGTGTACCCAGGCCATATTGTCCTCGTGCAGCCAGGCATTGGTGGTAAAGAAGACGGCGTCGTCCAGGACCTCCCAGATCAGCAGGTTGGGCGACCACCAGCCGAGGATCAGGGCGATCCCCAGCAGGTTGTAGAAGAGCAGCCGGGCCGGCGCGAAGTCGGGGTGTTTCATGAGCATGGAGGGTGTCATCGGAGAAGGCGTGGGCGCCATTCTAGGCGAACCCCCGCAATGAGAACAGTGTTTCCCCTCGAGCGCTCGAACATGGCCGGCGGCCCAGTGGATTAGCCGAATGTCAGATTGTGGCGCGGGGCGGGTCTTCCTAGAGTGGTCACCCTTTTTCCACTCTTCCCTTCCTCAAAGTGAGCCCATGACCGACTCCAGTGAAGACTACTGCCAGCGCCGGCGTCCACGCTCGGCCTTCGCCTCCCGGGCGGACTACCTGGATCACGAATTGCAGAGCATGGCGCCCCGGCGCTGGCGTCCGAACCTTCCTGGCCGAGACTACCGCTTCGAACTCGAGGATTGGGTGCCAGCCATGGCGGCCACCATCGGCAAGATCGTGATGGTGGCGGCGATCGTGGCCGCCTTTGCCGGCCAGCTCGGGCTCTCTGATGACTTCGTCATCGAGAACGTTCGCTACGAGATGCTGATTGCCGCGGTGCTGTTTGTGGTTCTCGTCTCGGGCTTCCTGAATCCGACCAGTAACCTGGCGGGCACACACGGCCCGTTGATACCGCTGATACCGCTGATCGTGGCGTCCGGCGGTCATCCCATGGCGTTGGGGCTGATGATCGGCGGCCTGGGCTTCCTGCTGGGCATCTGCAAGGGGGGCAGCGTGCTGGCCCGCCTGACCAGCAACGGTGTCTGTGGCGGCCTGTTGCTCTATCTGGGCTTTATCGGTATCAGCGGCCAGATCGGGAGTCTGTTCGCCTGGGCCGAAGGTTTCGACATGGCCTATCTGGCGTTCGTGGTGATCATTGCCACGATCCTCATGTACGCCTTCCTGGAGCATATCCAGATGCGCTGGCTGGCGATCCCGCTGGGGGCGCTGCTCGCCGGTGTCGTCTCCTTCGCCCTGGGGGCACCCTTCGAGTTCAGCACCGAGCCGGGCATCCCCAACCTGAATCCGCTCTACTGGTGGGGCGAGGAGAGCGGCTGGCAGCTGGGCTTGCCGTCGTTCCAGCATTTCGTCGCCGTGGCACCCTTCGCGGTGCTGGCGGTGGCCATGTGGTCACCGGACTTCGTGGGGCATCGGGTCTTCCAGCAGCTCAACTACCCGCCGAGGACCGAGCGGGTGGTGATGAACATGGATGACACCATGGTCACCGCCTCGGCCCGTCAGGTGGTCGGCAGTCTCCTGGGGGGCGGTAACATCAGTTCCTCCTGGGGAACCTATATCGTGCCGGCGGCGATTGCGCGGCGGCCGATTCCCGCCGGGGCCGTGCTGACCGGCCTGTTGTGCGTGGTGGCCGCCCTGTGGGGCTATCCGATGGACCTGGCGGTGTGGCAGCCGGTGCTCAGTGTGGCGCTGATGGTCGGTGTCTATGTGCCGCTTCTCGAGGCAGGCATGCAGATGACCCGCGAGGGCAAGACCACTCAGTCTGCCGCGGTGGTGATTTTCTCCTCGGCGCTGGTCAACCCGGTGTTCGGCTGGTCGCTGACGGTGCTGCTCGATAACCTGGGGCTGATCGGCTGCAAGGAACGCGGCCGGGAGCTGGGCCATATGGGGCGCTGGGTCGTGCCCGGCGTAGTCTTCCTGGTCCTGTGCATGGTGATGGCCGGTATCGGGATGTTCCCGGGCGTGCCGGCGCTGTGGGAAAGCTTCCGCGGGCTGTAAACCGAGGTGGCATCAGCAAGAAAGGGGCCGGGCGCCAAGCGCCCGGCCCCTTTGCCGTCAGGGCTGTGAAATGCCCGCTCAGAGCGCGGCGATCTTGTCGCGCTGCTCGGCGAGCAGGCGGCGGGCGGCCTGGAAGTCGTTGAGCTTGCCGCGCTCCTTCTCCACCACCGCCGCCGGGGCCTTGGCCACGAAGCTCTCGTTACCGAGCTTCTTCTCGATGCCGCCGATCAGCTTGTCCTGCTTGTCGATCTCCTTGTCGAGGCGGGCGAGTTCGGCCTCCTTGTCGATCAGGTCGGCCATGGGCACCAGCACCTCCATCTCGCCCACCAGCTGGGTGGCGGAGAGCGGGGCCTGGGTCGGGTCGTCGAGCCAGGCGATGCTCTCCAGCTTGGCGAGCTTGGCGAGGAAGCGGCGGTTGGCCTCCAGGCGTGCCCGGTCGCCCTCGCCGCCCTTGGTCAGCAGCACGTCGAGGGGCTTGCCCGGGGCGATGTTCATCTCGGCGCGGATATTGCGCACCGCCACGATCACGCCCTTGAGCCACTCGATATCCCGGGTGGCGGCCTCGTCGATCCTGGCCTCCTCCGGCAGCGGCCAGGGCTGGGCCATGATGGAGTCGCCCTCGTCGCGCAGGGTGCCGGCCAGGGGCGCGACCTTCTGCCAGATCTCCTCGGAGATATAGGGCATCATCGGGTGGGCCAGGCGCAGGATCGCTTCCAGCACCCGCACCAGGGTACGGCGGGTGCCGCGCTTGGCCTCCGCGGAGGCCGCGTCGTCCCACAGCACCGGCTTGGAGAGCTCCAGGTACCAGTCGCAGTACTCGTTCCAGACGAAGTCGTAGAGGGCCTGGGAGGCGTGGTCGAAGCGGAACTCCTCCATCGCCCTGGTCACCTGGGCCTCGGTCTGCTGCAGCCGCGAGACGATCCAGCGATCCGCCAGGGAGAGCTCCACCGGTTCGCCACTCAGGCCGGTATCCTCGCCCTCGGTGTTCATCAGCACGTAGCGGGAGGCGTTCCACAGCTTGTTGCAGAAGTTGCGGTAGCCATCCAGGCGGCCCATGTCGAACTTGATATCGCGCCCGGTGGTGGCCTGGGAGAGGAAGGTGTAGCGCAGGGCGTCGGTGCCGTGGGGCTCGATGCCCTCCGGGAACTCGGCGCGGGTGGCCTTGGCGATCGCCTTGGCCTTCTGCGGCTGCATCATATTGCCGGTACGCTTGTCGAGCAGCTCGTCGAGGGTGATGCCGTCGATCAGGTCGATGGGGTCGAGGACGTTGCCCTTGGACTTGGACATCTTCTGGCCCTGGCCGTCGCGCACCAGGCCGTGCACATAGACCTGCTTGAAGGGCACCTCGCCGGTGAACTTCAGGGTCAGCATGATCATCCGCGCGACCCAGAAGAAGATGATATCGAAGCCGGTGACCAGCACGCTGGAGGGGTGGAAGGTCGCCAGCTCCGGGGTCGCCTCCGGCCAGCCCAGGGTGCCGAAGGTCCACAGGCCCGAGCTGAACCAGGTATCGAGCACGTCCTCGTCCTGGGTCAGTTCGAGGTCGGCGGGAAGCCCATGCTTGGCCCGGGCCTCCTCGGCGGTACGGGCCACATAGACGTTGCCCTCGGCGTCGTACCAGGCGGGGATGCGGTGGCCCCACCACAGCTGGCGGGAGATGCACCAGTCCTGGAGGTCGCGCATCCAGGCGAAGTACATGTTCTCATAGTTCTTGGGCACGAACTCGATATCGCCGTTTTCCACCGCCTCGATGGCGGGCTTGGCGAGGCTCTCCACGGCGACGAACCACTGATCCGTCAGCAGCGGCTCGATGACATCGCCGCTGCGGTCGCCGTAGGGCAGGGTGTTGTTGACCGTCTCGATCTGCTCGAGCAGGCCCGCGGCCTCCATATCGGCGACGATGCGCTGCCGCGCCGCGAAGCGGTCCAGGCCGGCGTAGGCCTCGGGCAGGCTGGGGTCGATGTCGGGCAGCGGCCGGCCCTGGATATCGAAGGCCTCGGCCCGGGCCAGGATGGCGGCGTCCTGGGTGAAGACGTTGATCAGCGGCAGCCCCTGGCGGCGCCCCACCTCGTAGTCGTTGAAGTCGTGGGCCGGGGTGATCTTCACGCAGCCGGAGCCCTTCTCCATGTCGGCGTGCTCGTCGGCGACGATGGGGATGCGCCGGCCCACCAGCGGCAGGATGATCTCCTTGCCGATCAGCGAGGCGTAGCGGGGGTCCTCCGGATTGACCGCCACCCCGGTATCGCCGAGCAGGGTCTCCGGGCGGGTGGTGGCGACGATCAGGTAATCCTTGCCGTCGTCGGTGGTGACGCCATCGGCCAGGGGGTAGCGGAAGTGCCAGAACTGGCCCTGCTGGTCGCGGTTCTCCACCTCCAGGTCGGAGATGGCGGTGTGCAGGGTGGGGTCCCAGTTGACCAGGCGCTTGCCGCGGTAGATCAGCCCCTCGTCATAGAGGCGCACGAAGACTTCCTGGACCGCCTTGTAGAAGCCGTCGTCCATGGTGAAGCGCTCGCGGGACCAGTCGACGCTGGCGCCCATGCGGCGCAGCTGGCGGGTGATATGGCCGCCGGACTCGGCCTTCCACTCCCAGATCTTGTCGGTGAAGGCGTCGCGGCCCAGGTCGTGGCGGCTCTTGCCTTCCTCGGCGGCGACCTTGCGCTCGACCAGCATTTGCGTCGCGATCCCGGCGTGGTCGGTGCCCACCTGCCAGAGGGTGTTGTGACCCTGCATGCGCCGCCAGCGGATCAGGGTGTCCATGATGGTGTCCTGGAAGGCGTGACCCATGTGCAGGCTGCCGGTGACATTGGGCGGCGGGATCATGATCGAGTAGGGGGCGCCTTCGCCGGAGGGGGCGAAACGGTTGTCGGCTTCCCAGCGCTGGTACCAGCGGGCTTCGATCTGTTCGGGTTGATAGGTCTTGTCCATGGGGCCTTCCGGAGCAATAAGAGTGACACCGCCCGGGAGGTCGCTTGGCGCCACCGGGGACGGGAAAAATGGGCACGATTATAGCCTGTCGCCGGGGGTGGCGTCAGCTAGAGGGGGGGAGACCTTGGACTGCCCTGTTCACCCACCATATGCGGCCCGGGGCTACTCTGGGGGCAGGTGCCCGGAAGGCCGGACCCTCGCAAAGACGCTGTGAACCCATCCCTGGGCGCTCGACTTTTTCCTGAGGCGCTACGCTATCCTGCTTCGCTTTCAGGACCGGGGTAGGCCCTCCATGGCCTACCCGTTCGGAAGTATCTTCCTAACCCCTGAAAAAGACGCTTTGCTTCGACCTACCCCCAGCGCCCCTCAGCGATAACCCTCGTGGGCACTCGTCTACGTTCTCTTGGTCGTGATGGCAACGCCGCTTAACGGCGCTTGCTTAGGTCGTGGGCGGTGACCGGGTAGCCGCGCTTCTTGTAGGTCTGCCAGCAGGCGCGCTTGGTGGTCAGCACTTGCTGGTGCTGGTTGATGATCTCGGCGACCCGCTCGAAGCGGGAGAACCACTCGGGGATCTCCGGGTGCAGATTGAGCAGGGCCTGGACCTCCCGGGCCGGGTCCGGCGGCGCCTCCCAGCCCAGGGTCACCGGCACCGTCTCGGCCTCGGCGCTGCCCAGCAGGGCGTGGGGCAGGTAGGCGTCGTCGCGAAAGCTCCACAGGCGTTCGTCCAGGGCCTGGCCCATGGCCGCGTCTTCGCAGTGCAGATGCAGCCGATAGCCCTTGCCGGCGATGGTCTCGGCGAGCCGGCAGGCGAAGTCGAGGCGGGCGTCCAGGGTGGTCTCGGGGAGGATATAGAAATCGACTCGGGTCATGAATGTCCCCTTCGGGGAGCCATAAGCGGTAAGAGCGACGCTTCGCTCCTGGAAGCTGGAAGAGGGCTTGATCACAGGGTTGGTGGAATCACTCTGCCTTCCAGCTTCCAGCTTCCAGCTTCCAGCTTCCAGCTTCCAGCTCGGGGTCAGACCAGGCGGGTCAGCCAGCCGTACTTGTCTTCGCTGCGACCATACTGCAGGTCGAGCAGCTTGGTGCGCAGGCGCTTGGCCACCTCGTTGTCGCTCTTGGCGGCCAGGCGGATCGGCCCCTCCTCGGTGACCAGCTCGCCCACCGGGGTGATCACCGCGGCGGTGCCGCAGGCGAAGATCTCGGTGATCTCGCCGGAGGCGGCGCCCTCGCGCCACTCATCGATGCTGATCGGACGCTCCTCCGGGGTCAGCCCCTCGTCCTTGGCCAGGGTCAGCACCGAGTCGCGGGTCACGCCCTCGAGGATGGTGTCGGTCAGCCGCGGGGTGGCGATGCGCCCATCCTTGTAGACGAAGAAGAGGTTCATGCCGCCCAGCTCTTCGATCCACTTGTTCTCGGCGGCATCGAGGAAGGCCACCTGGCCGCAGCCGTGGTCGCTGGCCTCCTTCTGGGCGGCCAGGGAGGCGGCGTAGTTGCCACCGCACTTGGCGAAGCCGGTGCCGCCGGGGGCGGCGCGCTTGTAGTGCTGGGAGAGCCAGATGGAGACCGGCTCGATGCCGCCCTTGAAGTAGGCGGCCGCCGGGGAGGCGATCACGTAGTAGTCCACTTCCTGGGCCGGGCGCACGCCGAGGAACTTCTCGCTGGCGATCATGAAGGGACGCAGGTAGAGGCTGCACTCGTCGGCCGCGTTCTTCGGCGTCGGCACCCAGGCATGGTCCTGGGCCAGCAGTGCCTTGATCGAGCCGATGAAGTCCTCGTCGGAGAGCTCCGGCAGGGCCAGGCGGCGGGCGCTGCGGCGGAAGCGCTCGGCGTTCTTCTCGGGGCGGAAGGTCCACACCGAGCCGTCGGCGTGACGGTAGGCCTTGATGCCCTCGAAGATCTCCTGGGCGTAGTGCAGCACGGCGGCGGCGGGGTCCAGGGTCAGCGGGCCGTAGGGGCGCACCTCGTGACCATGCCAGCCGGCATCGAGGGTCCAGCGCACATGGGCCATATGGTCGGTGAAGTGCTGGCCGAAGCCGGGGGCGGCGAGGATATTGTCACGCACGGCGTCGGCCGCGGGATTCGTGGAAGGCAGCAGGGCAAAGCTTGCAGTGGACACGGCAAAAGGGTCTCCGCTATGGCCGGCGGCATCGGGCGCCGGCGTCTTTCGAGCGATACGGGGTGGCGGGCCGAGGCCCGCCGGGTGTCACAGGTGTAAAGGTTGGCGGCGAGATTGGCAACCCTAGGCGGCGTCGCCGTCCTCGATCTGGCCCTCGGCCTCGCGATCCAGCAGATACTGGGTCAGCAGGCCCACCGGGCGGCCGCTGGCGCCCTTCTGCTTGCCGGAGTGCCAGGCGGTGCCGGCGATATCCAGGTGCGCCCAGGGGAACTGATCGGCGAAGCGCGACAGGAAACAGGCGGCGGTGATGGTGCCCGCGGGACGACCGCCGATATTGGCCAGGTCGGCGAAGTTGGAGTCGAGCTGCTCCTGGTATTCGTCCCACAGCGGCAGGTGCCAGGCACGGTCCCAGGCGGTCTCGCCGGCATCCAGCAGGTCCAGGGCCAGGTCGTCGTCGTTGGAGAGCAGGCCGGTGGCGTGGTGGCCCAGGCCGATGATGCAGGCACCGGTCAGGGTGGCGATATCCACCACGCTGGCGGGCCGGAAACGCTCGACATAGGTGAGGGCATCGCACAGCACCAGGCGCCCCTCGGCGTCGGTATTGAGCACCTCCACGGTGAGCCCCTTGAGGGTCTTGATGATGTCGCCGGGCTTGGTGGCGCGGCCGTCGGGCATGTTCTCGGCGGCGGCGACCACGAACACCAGGTTGAGCCGCGGCTTGATGGCGAGGATCGCCTTGACGGTGCCGAATACGCTGGCGGCCCCGCACATGTCGAACTTCATCTCGTCCATGGCCTCGCCGGGCTTCAGCGAGATGCCGCCGGTATCGAAGGTGATGCCCTTGCCGACCAGCACATGGGGCGACTCCTCGGGGTCCTCGGCACCCTGGTACTTCATGACGATCAGCCGCGAGGGCTGCTCGCTGCCGCGGCCCACCGAGAGCAGGCTATGGGCGCCCAGGGCCTCCAGGGCGGCCTCGTCGAGGATCTCGGCGGTCAGGGCACCGCCGGAGGCGGCGGCCAGCCCTTCGGCCTGCTCGGCCAGGTAACTGGGGGTGCAGACATTGCCCGGCAGGTTGCCCAACTGGCGGGTCAGGTTGATGCCCTCGCCGATGGCGGCGCCGACGCCTGCGCCCTCGGCGGCGGCCGCGGCGTCATCGGCCTCGCTGACCAGCAGGGTAACCCGCTCGAGGCGCGGCTTGGGGGCCGGTTTGGACTTGAAGTCAGTGAAGCGATAGCCGGCGCGCAGGGCCGCCTCGGCGGTCATGCGGGCCTTCCAGTGGCTGTCGCGATCGGCCACCGGCACGTCGGTGAAGGCCACGGCGGCGTCATCCACCGGCAGGGCGGCGAGCTGGGCGAAGGCGGCATCCAGGGCCTTGCGCAGGGCGGCCTCGTTGCACTTGGCGGCCTCGCCCAGGCCCACCAGCAGCAGGCGCTCGGCGTTCAGGCCGGGCGCGAAGGGAACCAGCAGCACCTTGCCCAGGTCGGCCGAGAAGTCGCCGCGCTCGATCAGCTGGCCGATCAACCGCTCGCTGGCATCGTCGAGCTTGGCGGCGGCGGGCAGCAGCTCGGCGTCCTTGAACACCGGAACCACGAGGCAGGCCGTCTCGGCCTTGGCCGGATTGGCCGTCTGAACAGGGAATTCCATGGCGTCTCCACAAGACAAGCGAAGGGGGATTCTGGATAATGCCGGCACGGCAGGCCGCCGCGGCCGAACCCCCAGTGTACGCAATGCGAGGCCGCAATGCATGGGGTGACAGGGACGCCACGGCAATCGATGCGGAGACCCACTTGATCCTATTTCGTTACCTGACCCGCGAGATCCTGCAGACCATGGCCGCCGTGGCCGGGGTCCTGCTGCTGGTGATCATGGGCAGTCGTTTCATTCGCTACTTCTCGAATGCGGCCGAAGGCGAGATCCCGGTGGCCATCCTCGGCAACCTGATGCTCTTTCACCTTCCTGGCTTCCTGGAGCTGATCCTGCCCCTGGCCTTCTTCCTGGGGGTGCTGCTGGCCTATGGGCAGCTCTACCTCAACAGCGAGATCACCGTGCTGGTGGCCTGCGGCATCAGCCCCGTGCGGCTGCTTCAGGTGAGCCTGGTGCCGGCCACCCTGGTGGCGGTGCTGGTGGGCCTGTGCAGCCTGTGGCTGACCCCGGCGGGGGCCCTGCAGACCGCCATCAGCCTGGAGGAGCAGCGCAGCCGCCTCGACTTTACCGCCCTGGCGCCGGGGCGCTTCCAGGAGTTCGGCGGTGGTCGTACCGCCTATGCCGAGGCCTTCAGCGAGGACGGCCAGGAGATGCGCGGCGTCTTTATCAGCGAACGCCAACGGCGCGGCGATGGCACCCCGGAGAGCGTGGTTACCCGTGCCGAGAGCGGTTATCAGACCGTGGATCCCGAGACCGGAAGCCGCTTCCTGGTGTTGGCGAACGGCCAGCGCTACAGCGTCGATCCGGGCCGCCACGAGGCGGAAGCCCTGGGCTTCGGTACCTATGCGGTGCGGCTCGCCGTCGGCGTCGAGGGCCATGAGCTGGGGAGTCCCGACTATGCCACCACCGCGGCGCTGTTCGGTGCCGAGGATTCCCGCGCCCAGGCGCAGCTACAGTGGCGGCTGTCGCTGCCGTTGATGGTCTTCGTGCTGGTGTTGATGGCCATGCCGCTGTCCCGGGTCAATCCTCGGCAGGGGCGCTTCGCCAAGCTGTTGCCGGCGATCTTCCTGCATATCAGCTACCTGAGCCTGCTGCTGGCGGCGCAGGACGGCATCGCCCGGGGGGCCTGGCCGGCGGTCATCGGCATGTGGCCGATTCATCTGGGCTATCTGCTGATCGGCCTCGGCCTGTTGTGGCAGGCCCAGCGACGGGGGATGCGCTGATGCTGGCCGATCGTCTCGACCGTTATATCGCCCGCAATGTGCTGGCCGCCATCATCGTGGTCCAGGTGGTGCTGCTGGGCCTGGACCTGGTCATCACCTATATCAATGACCTGGGCGACGTTCAGGGCGACTACGGCGCCCTCCAGGTGCTGCTCTATCTGCTGATGCGCCTGCCCTGGCGGCTCTACCAGTATGCCCCGGTGGCGGTGCTGATCGGTGCCCTGATCGGCCTGGGGGGCATGGCCTCCAGCAACGAGCTGACCGTGATGCGGGCGGCGGGTCGCTCCCTGACGCGGATCCTCTGGGGAGTGATGAAACCCGTGCTGCTGATCGTGGTGGTGCTGCTGGGCATCGCCGAGTTCGTCAGCCCGCGTAGCGAACAGTTCGCCACCGCCTGGCGGCTGGAGAAGATGCAGGGGGAGGGCGCCGTGCTCTCCCAGAGCGGCGGCTGGCAGCGGGAGGGGGATACCATCTACCGCTTCGGCGCCATCCGTGCCGACGATACCGTGATCGAGCTGACCCGGTACGAGTTCGAGGGGGACCGCCTGCGCAGTGCGACCCAGGCGGCCCGGGCGGTGTGGGAGGGCGAGGCATGGCGCCTGGAAGAGGTGGCGGTGACCCGCTTCGAGGACGAACGCACCCGGGCGGCCCACCATGACACCCTGGCCTGGGAGACCCGCTTCACCCCGCAGCAGCTCGAGCGCCTGCTGCGGGACGTGGAGAGCCAGGCCCCCAGCGAGCTCTGGGCCTATGCCCGCTTCCAGCGGGACCAGGGGCTCCAGGCCACCCAGCCGCTGCTCTATTTCTGGCAGAAGCTGTTGATGCCCCTGACCCTGGCCTCCCTGGTGCTGGTGGCGGCCTCCTTCGTGTTCGGGCCGCTGCGCAGCGTGGCCGCCGGCACCCGGGTCTTCTACGGGGTGATCACCGGCCTCGGCTTCAAGTACCTGCAGGACCTGCTGGCGCCGGCCTCGACCCTGTTCGGCTTCTCGCCGGCCTGGGCGGTGCTGGGCCCGACCCTGCTGTGTGCCGCCCTGGGGCTCTATCTGCTGCGCCGCTCGGGCTAAGCCGGCACCCATTCGCAAGACGAGGACGCAAATCGATGCAACGCCACCGTTTTTCCGATCTGGATCGCACCTGGCCCGCCGGGTTGGGTCGCCGCCTGGGCGCCATGCTCTACGATACCCTGGTGGTGATCGCCCTGTGGATGGTGCTGGGGTTCGTCGCCGTGGCCCTCAACGGCGGCGAGGCCAACGAGACCCCGCTCTTCCATAGCGTGCTCCTGGTGGCCACCTTCGCGTTTTTCGCCTTCTCCTGGATGCGCGGCGGCATGACCCTGGGCATGCAGGCCTGGCGGCTGCGCATCCAGACACCGGAGGGCGGGCGCATCAGCCTGACCCAGGCGCTGCTGCGTTTCTTCGTCGGCCTGGCCTCCTGGATCGCCCTGGGGCTCGGCTACTGGTGGGTCCTCTTCGATGGCGAGAAGCGTAGCTGGTCGGATATCGCCTCGGGCAGTCGGGTGGTCGTACTACCAAAGAAGTAATTGCTAATGATTCGCAAGGGGGTTGCCATAGTCTCTGCGAATCATTTACATTTGTTCTCGTAATGAATCGCGAGGACACCCGCATGTATGTCTGTCTGTGCAAGGGAGTAAACGACCGGGCCATCCGCGACGCCGTGGAAGAGGGCGCGCGTAGCTGGCGCGAGGTGCGCGAGCGTACCGGTTGCGCCACCCAGTGCGGCAAGTGTGCGGGCACCGGCAAGGACATCATGCGTGAGGCCATTTCCGAGGAGATGAGCCTGGTCGCCCAGGACCTCGCCTACGCGGTCTGAGCGCTCGCGAACCTAACGCATTCCTGTTCTCGCTCTCCGACGGTAATTCTCCGCACCTGATAACTCCTCGTAACCTTCTGTTATTCATGGAAAATTAATAAGTTCTGTCGCATACTTTTGGAGTCCCCTGCCGAAGGTGCGACGAGTCGTGCCTGGCATCCAGAACCATCGAGGAGATTCCCATGAAAGGCGACGCCAAGGTCATCGGCTACCTCAATACCGTGCTGGGCAATGAGCTGGTGGCCATCAACCAGTACTATCTGCATGCCAAGATGTACAAGGACTGGGGCCTGAAGGCCCTGGCCAAATGGGAGTACGAGGAGTCCATCGAGGAGATGAAGCACGCCGATACCCTGATCGAGCGTATCCTCTTCCTGGAAGGGCTACCCAACCTGCAGGACTACGGCAAGCTGCTGATCGGCGAGAATACCCGCGAGATGCTCGAGTGCGACCTCAAGCTGGAGCACAAGGCTCGCGAGGACCTGATCGAGGCCATTACCCACTGCGAGAAGGTCAAGGACTATGTGAGTCGCGACCTCTTCCGGCATATCCTCGACGAGGAAGAAGAGCATATCGATCATCTGGAGACCGAGCTGGGCCTGATCGACAAGGTGGGCCTCGAAAACTACCTGCAGAAGCAGATGCACGCCGCCGACTGATTGTCCGCTGTGCGCTCTCGACGCCCGGTGCCACTGGCAGCGGGCGTTTTAGTGTCTGCCCCTAACCATGGCGAAAGGCCTGCTCCAGTGCGAAGCGCGGCTGCGTTTTTCCTTCCACCTCGATACTTTCGGTAAACATCGCCAGGGGCCGGACCCAGAGGCCGTACTCGCCGTCATAGAGAGTGCGGTAGACCGCGTGGGTCGGTGACCGGCTTTAGCCGTGGCGAAAGGCCTGCTCCAGTGCGAAGCGCGGCTGCTCCTCGCCGTCTTTCACCACCGTTTCGGTAAACATCGCCAGGGGCCGGACCCAGAGACCGTACTCCCCATAGAGCGCGCGGTAGACCACCAGCGGCTCCTCGGTCTCGCTATGCCGGGCCAGGCCCATCACTTCATAAAGGGGGCCCTTGTAGTGGCGATAGATACCGGGGACCGGGACGGTCGTGCTCATGGGGTCTGCTCCTGGGGTTCCTGAGTGGTTTGCTGCTGCGCCTCGCGCTGGGCGCGGCGGGCGAGGCGCGCCATCACCCGGGCGGCGGCGGCGAAGCCGAAGCTGCCGGTGACGAAGGTGGCGGCGCCGAAGCCCTCGGCGCAGTCGAGGCGGGTGGCATTGCCGGCGCCGGGCTTCTGCAGGCACACCTCGCCGTCGCCGCCGGGATAGACCAGCTGCTCCTCGGAGTAGACGCACTCCACCTCGAAGCGCCGCTTGGGATTGCGCGAGAAACCATAGTCCCGGCGCAGCCGCGAGCGCACCTTGGCCAGCAGGGGATCGTGCTGGGTGCGCGCCAGGTCCGCCACCCGGATGCGGGTGGGGTCGGTCTGGCCGCCGGCGGCGCCGGTGACGGTGATCGGCAGCTTGCGGCGCCGGCACCAGCCGATCAGCGCCGCCTTGGCGATCACGCTGTCGATGGCGTCCACCACATGGTCGGCGTCCGCGGGCAGGCGCTCGGCCAGGTTCGACGGGGTGACGAAGGCGCTGTCCGCCACCACCGTCATCTGCGGGGCGATGGCCCGGCAGCGCTCCGCCAGCACCTCCACCTTGGGGCGACCGATGGTGCCGTCCAGGGCGTGGAGCTGGCGATTGACGTTGGAGACGCAGACGTCGTCCAGGTCGATCAGGGTCAGCTTGCCGATGCCGGCCCGGGCCAGGGCCTCCACCGTCCAGCTGCCCACGCCGCCCACGCCCACCACCACCACATGGGCGCGGCGGAAGGCCTCGCTGGCGCGGCGGCCATAGAGGCGGCGGATGCCGCCGAAGCGCAGGTCGTAATCGTCGTTATGCATAACCGTTCTCCGAGTCGATCATGGGCCGGGTCCCGATCTCGGGGAGCACATCGCGCCAGGCGATGCCGCCGCGGGGCAGGTGGCCGGCCCAGCCGAAGCGCTCGAAGAGCGCCGTCATGCCGGCATCCAGGGGGGCGGTGACGTCGAGCCAGCGGCCCTCCCGGGGATGCTCGACGCCCAGCGTCACCGCCGCCAGCAGCAGCCGGGGGCAGCCCAGCCGTTCGGCGAAGAAGCGGTTGTGCACCCCCTTCCCGTGCTTGGCGTCGCCGATGATCGGGTAGCCGCGCCGGGAGAGATGCCGGCGGATCTGGTGGCGGCGCCCGCTATGGGGGCGCGCCTCCATCAGCGAGTAGCGGCTCTGGGGGTAGCGGTCCACCGCCACCGGCAGCTCCACGCTATCCAGGCGACGCACCTCGGTCAGCGCCGCCTGGGCCGGCATCTCGGCCTTGGGGCGGGGCCCATCCTCCTCCCGCAAGGGGTAGTCGAGGCGCGCCGCCTCGGGGCCGACGCCGCGCACCACCGCCAGGTAGCGCTTTTGAATGCGCTGCTCGGTAAAGGCGGCGTTGAGCTCGGCGGCGGTGCGCGAATCCAGGGCGAAGAGCATCACCCCGGAGGTGGGGCGATCCAGGCGATGCACCGGGTAGACCCGCTGCCCCAACTGGTCGCGCAACTGCTGCACCAGGAAGCGGGTCTCGCCCCGGGCCAGGGGGCTGCGATGGACCAGCAGCCCGCTCGGCTTGTGCACCGCCACCAGGTGCGCGTCTCGGTAGAGGATGGTGATGGGGGTGTCGTCGGGGGGATGGCTTATGGGCACGACTTGCAAGACCTGAGCATCGGCAAAACGGGGCCTATTGTCGCCGCTGGGCGCCGTCCTGTCACGGAGGGTGTCATGGTATTACAAGACGCTACACCATGGTCGTCTCGCCGTGACCAGAGGATTCCGCCAGGCTAGTCGTTGCCGCCGCCAGGAACCCCGCCATGAAACTCTCCGCCGCCTATCGCCTCGCCGCCACCATTCTGCATGGCTTCGATGAGTACCGTACCCGCTTCCGGGCGATTACCCGGGACGCCAGCCGGCGTTTCCGGGACGCCGCCTGGCGAGAGGCGCAGCAGGCCTCGGCGGCGCGCATCAACCTCTACGACGACAAGGTGGCGGCGACCCTGGGGCGCCTCCGGCGCACCTTCCAGGCCGAGGTGCTGACCCACTGCGAGTGCTGGCGGGAGGCCAAGGCTCACTACGCCGAGCTGATCGATCAGCGCCTCGACTACGAGCTCGCCGAGACCTTCTTCAACTCCCTGTTCTGCTCGGTCTTTCACCACCGCCATATCCGCGACGACTGGATGTTCGTCTACAGCTCCCGGGATAGCGCGCCCCGTCATTCGGGCATCTGCCTGACGCGTACCCGACGGGTCGCCGGCGACTGGGCCGGCGCCCTGCGCTGGGCCCTGGGGGAGGCGCGCCTGGAGACCCCCTTCGATGACCTCGAGCGGGACGCTCGCCTGGGCGCCGACTTCCTGGTCGGTCATCTCCCCGCGACGCTGCGGGACGCCGACGATACCGAGGTCGAGTTGCTGGAGAGCGTCTTCTATCGCAACAAGGGCGCCTACCTGGTGGGGCGGCTGCGCGGCGGCGCCGAGCAGTTGCCCCTGGTGCTGCCGATCCGTCATGGCGATGGCTATGGCGAAGAGGCGGGGGCCAGCGAGGGCCTGCACCTGGATACGGTGCTGATCGAGCCGGAGGAGGTCTCGATCATCTTCTCCTTCACCCGGGCCTACTTCCAGGTCGATACTCAGGTGCCCGGCGAGTGCGTCGACTTCCTCCAGGAGCTGATGCCGGACAAGCCGGAGGGGGAGCTCTACTCCGCCATCGGCTTCTACAAGCACGGCAAGACCGAGTTCTTCCGTGGCCTCAACCGCCAGGTGGCCAAGCGCGAGGATCGCTTCGTTATCGCCCCCGGGGTGCGCGGCATGGTGATGGCGGTCTTCGTGCTGCCCTCCTACCGCACCGTCTTCAAGATCATCAAGGATCGCTTCGACCCGGCCAAGGAGGTGACTCATCGGGTCGTTCGCGACAAGTACCAGTTGGTCAAGTGTCACGACCGGGTCGGGCGCATGGCGGATACCCAGGAGTTCTCCAATTTTATCGCCCGCCGCGATCATTTCGACCCGGAGTGCCTGGAGCACCTGCTGGAGGTGGCGCCCTCCACCGTCTCGCTGCGCGACGACAAGGTGATCATCAAGCACTGCTATGTCGAGCGGATGATGACCCCCCTGAACCTCTACCTGGAGCAGTGCGATGGGCAGGAGACCCGCGCCGTGCTCAAGGACTACGGCAATGCCATCAAGCAGCTGGCGGCGGCCAATATCTTCCCCGGCGACATGCTGTTGAAGAACTTCGGGGTGACCCGTCACGGCCGGGTGGTCTTCTACGACTACGACGAGATCTGCTACCTCACCGAGTGCCATTTTCGGCGCCTTCCCCGCGCCCATGGCTCGGGGCAGGGGGAGCCCGCGGAGCCCTGGTTCTCGGTGGGGTCCGATGATATCTTCCCGGAAGAGTTCGGCCCCTTCATGGTCGCCAACCCCGAGCTGCGCGCGCTGTTCGCCGAGCTGCATCCGGAGCTCTTCGACCCCGACTACTGGCAGGGGCTGCAACGAGCGATCCGCGACGGCAAGGTGATCGACGTGACCCCCTATCGCGACAAGCAGCGCTTCGTCGAAACGGCTGCCCCGACCCACTGACGAGTCATCATGAGCGAGTCCCCCCACCTGGTGGTATTGAGCGGCGCCGGCATCAGCGCCGAGAGCGGTATCGCCACCTTTCGTGCCAGCGACGGCCTCTGGGAGAACCACCCGGTGGAGGCGGTGGCCACCCCCGAGGGCTGGGCGCGGGACCCCGAGCGGGTGCTGCGCTTCTACGATGCGCGCCGCGACCAGGTGCGTCGGGCGCGTCCCAATGCCGCCCACAAGGCCCTGGCGGCCCTGGAGAAGCGGGGCTTTCGGGTCAGCATCATCACCCAGAACATCGACGACCTCCACGAGCGGGCCGGCTCACGCCGGGTGCTGCACCTGCATGGGGAGGTCCTCCAGGCGCGCTCCACCGCCGATCCCGGCATGCGCTACCCGCTGCGTCGCGGTGGCATTCGCCTCGGCGATCTCTGTGACCTGGGCAGTCAGCTGCGCCCCGACGTGGTGTGGTTCGGCGAGCCGGTGCCCCGCTACGTCGAGGCCCAGGAGATCGTCGCCGAGGCGGACCTGCTGCTGGTGGTGGGCACCTCCCTGGCGGTGATGCCGGCGGCCTCCCTGCTGCATCAGGCGCCGCTGGATGCCGAGGCGATCCTGGTCGATCCCCAGGCCCAGCAGTTGGCGCCCCCGGGGGTGGTGCGCATAAACCAGCCCGCCGGTCAGGGCGTGCCGGCCCTGGTCCGACACTGGACGCGGGAAGGACGGCTATGGATGCCGGAGACGCTGCTGGAGTAAGAGACGTCGCCATCCCGGTGGCGCTGGGGGCGGCAGGGCCTGGGGTGATAGACTACCCGCCCCTTGACTCCCCGGACCCGAGCCCCATGCAGGAAGACGTGCGTTCCCCCTCTGCCGCTGACCGCGATCCCGCCACCGGCCATCCACGCCCGCCGCGTCGAGAGTTCAAGGCCCGGGGCAGCTTCGTGGAGCGCTGCGCGGGCTGCAATCTGCCGACGCTCAACTGCCTCTGCCCCTATCGAGTCGAGGCCGAGAGCACGGCCCGGGTGTGGCTCGTGACCCACCCCCTGGAGCATCACAAGCCCACCAATACCGGTCGCCTGATCCGTGACGTGCTGGGCAGTACCGAGGTCTTCACCTGGTATCGCACCGCCCCGGACGAGCGCCTGCTGGCGCTGTTGGCGGACGAGCGTTATGCCCCCTTCGTGATCTTCCCCGATGACCAGCCCGACTATGCCCACCGGGTGGTGGGCATGGAGGCGGTGGCCTCGGCCCGGGCCGAGGCGCGGATCCCGGTCTATGTGATCCTCGACGGCACCTGGCGGCAGGCGCGGCGTATCTTCCGCAAGAGCCCCTATCTCGAGGCGCTACCGGTACTGCCGCTGCGCACCGAGCGGCTGACCCGCTACCGGCTGCGCAAGCCCGCCTCCGAGGCCCATCTGTGCACCGCCGAGGTGGCCGCCGAGCTGCTGCGCCAGGGCGGTGACGGCGCTGCCGCCGAGATCCTCGACGACTACTTCCAGGTCTTCAACGACAGCTATGCCGCCAGCCGCCGTTTCGAGAAGCTTGAGACGCCGACGCCGGCCATGACCCGGCTGCTGGCGGCGCGTTAGGCCGCCCCGGCCGCCCGGGTGTACCGGAAGAAGGCCGCCTGCTCGCGCAGGTGCCCAGCCGCTGAGCGCCCGAGGCGCGAAACGGTAGTGAGGCGGATGCCGAAGCGCTCCCGGTCATGCAGTAATTTACCTTGGTAATTATTAATCGATAACTTATTGCGTCCGGCCGGGCTTGTCAGCCATTGCCCGCGCGCCACGTTGCGGCGACCATTAGAGGCCGCGGGGCGACCCGTGAACGAACGAGCCGGAGAGGCCGCCAACCATCAACGCAAGGACACGTCATGTCATTCTTCGAACGCTTCAACCGCCTGTTTCCCGTCTGGGCGGTGCTACTGGCGGCCCTGGCCGCCTTCCAGCCGCAGCTCTTCATCGGCCTGGCCGGCAGCATCAAGACGCTGCTAATGGTCATCATGTTCGCCATGGGGCTGACGCTATCGAAGGCGGATTTCGCCCGGGTGGTGAAGTCGCCGGCGCCGATCGCGGTGGGCGTGGTGCTGCAGTTTTTGATCATGCCGTTGGCGGCGCTGGCGATCTCCCGGTTGCTGGGGCTGTCGGACGCCCTGACCATCGGCATGGTGCTGGTCGGGGCCACCGCCGGGGGCACGTCCTCCAATGTCATGACCTGGCTGGCAGGCGGTCGGGTGGCGCTGTCGGTGTCAATGACCATGGTCTCGACCCTGCTGTCGGTGGTTGCCACGCCGCTGCTGACCCTGCTGCTGGTCGGCCAGAGCGTCGACGTGCCGGTGGCGGGCATGTTGACCAGCATCGCCCAACTGGTGGTGGCGCCGGTACTGATCGGGGTGATCGTCAATCACTGGCTGGGGGAGCGCATCGCCCGGGTCGAGCCGGCGCTGGCGAGCCTGGCGATGCTGGCCATCGTGGTGATCATTGCCATCGTGGTGGCCCTCAATGCCGAGCGGCTGGCGACCCTGGGGCCGATCGTCGCCCTGGCGGTGGTCGCCCATAACGCCATCGGACTGGCCGGTGGCTATGGCCTGGCCCGGGCGCTGCGCTTCGACGAGCGCACGGCCCGGACCATCGCCTTCGAGGTGGGGCTGCAGAACTCCGGGCTCGCCGTGGCGCTGGCCAACCAGTTCTTCACCGCCACCGCGGCCCTGCCGGGGGCGCTGTTCTCGGTGTGGCACAACGTCTCGGGCTCGCTGCTGGCAGGTGCTTGGAAGCGCCGCCCGGCGGACGACGAGTCGTCGCCGGCGCTGCAGGCGCGCTGACGCGGGCGTTGTCTACCGCGGAACGACAAGGGCCCCGGGCAGCGATGCCCGGGGCCCTTGCGTCGTGGGGAGGGTGGCGAGGTCAGCCGCCGAACAGGGCGCCGGCGATCCGTAGTCCCGCCACCCAGGTACCCGCGGCGGAGCCGATGGTGGCCAGCATGAATACCAGCAGGGTGCGCGAGACCCGGTTGCGCCACCAGCCCTTCACGCTGGCCACGTCGTGGCGCAGCGCGGAGAAGTCGCGCACCTTGGGCTTGCGCATGGCCAGCTCCACCCCGGCGGCCACGAAGCCGGCGCCGATGGTGGGGTTGAGGGAGGTCAGGGGCGCGGCGACGAAGGTGGCGGCGATGGTCACCGGGTGGCCCAGGGCGATGGCGCTGCCCAGCGCCGAGAGCACGCCGTTGATCAGGAACCACTCGCCCACCAGTTGCAGCCCCAGGCCGGTGTCCCGGGAGAAGCCGATGGCGAAGCCGGTCAGCACCAGGGCGGTGATAAGCCACGGCAGCAGTTTCCAGACCCGCGAGCGGGGCGGGGTGTGTTCCAGGGCCTCGCGCTCCACGCCGGGGGCCTGGGGCAGCGGCGCCGCCAGGTGCTCGCCGAGGCCCTTGAGGTGGCCGGCGCCGATCACCACCAGCACATTCCGGTAGCGGCCGGGGTTCTCCTCCGCCAGGCGCAGCGCCATATAGCGATCCCGCTCGCGGATCAGCGGGGTATAGAGGGCCTCGGACTGCTCGGCGAATTCGCTGAAGGTGGACTCCAGGACGTCGCCCTCCTTGAGCCGCTCGATCTCCGCCGGAGAGACCTCCTGACGCGAGACGACGCTGCTCAGCAGGCCGGTGATCAGCCCCATGCGCTGCCACCAGGGCACATTGGTGTAGATGCGCTTGAGGGTGATGCCCACGTCCCGGTCGACCAGCAGCAGGGGCAGGCCCGCCGCCTCGCTCTCCTCCAGGGCGGCGCGCATCTCGGCGCCGGGCTCGATGCCGGACTGCTCGGCGAGGCGCTGCTGGAAGGCGCCCAGCGCCAGGCTGGCGGCCACCATGCCCGCCTTGCCCTGGCGAAAGACCTGGAAGAGGTCCTGGTCGGCCAGGGCGTCCGGCTCCACCAGGCTGTGGTGACGGGAGGGGCAGAGCTCGATGGCCACCGCATCGAAGTCGCCGGAGCGGATCAGTGCACGCACCTCCGCCGCGCTCTGGGCGGAGACATGGGCGGTACCCAGCAGGGTATAGCGGGTCTCGCCCACCTGCAGCACCTGGCGCGGTCCCGCCGTCGCGGCCTCCGTCGGGGAGGGCTCGGTGGCGGTGATGTCCTGGGAGTCGGTCATGGGGGCTCGGCATCTGGGAGTGGATGGGGCGATTATCCATAAAGCCGGGCCATCGGCGCAAACCCTTGGCCCCCCCTAGCGGTGACTCTCCACCTCGAGAGCGTCAGCGCCGCCAGAAGGCGGGGGTAAAGAGCACCAGCACGGTAAAGATCTCCAGGCGCCCGAGCAGCATGGCCACCACCAGGATCCACTTGGCCAGGTCGGGCAGGTCGCCGTAGTTCGCGCTGGCCTCGCCCAGGGCCGGGCCCAGGTTGTTGAGGCTGGAGGCCACCGTGGACCAGGCGGTGACCTGGTCCACCCCGGTGGCCATCACCCCCACCAGCATCAGGAAGAAGAGCATCACATAGACCGAGAAGAAGCCCCACACGGCCTGGGCGATGCCGTCGGGCACGCTATGCTTGCCCACCTTGACGGCGATCACCGCATTGGGGTGGATCAGGCGCATGATCTCGCGCATGCCCTGCTTGAGGATCAGGATGATGCGAATCACCTTCATGCCACCGCCGGTGGAGCCGGAACAGCCGCCCACGAAGGCGGCCATGAACAGCAGAAAGGGCAGGGCCCCGGGCCAGGCCGAGAAGTCGGCGACGCCGAAGCCGGCGGTGCTGGCCACCGAGACCACCTGGAAGAGGCCGTGGCGCAGCCCCAGGCTGTCGTCATAGGTGCCGGTGACCCAGAGGGCGCCGACGGTGATCAGCGCCAGGCCACCCAGGAAGAGCAGCAGGAAGTTCGCCTCCGGGTCGCGCAGGTAATGGCCCAGGCGCTTCTCCCGCCAGGCGACGAAGTGCAGGCTGAAGCTCATCGCCGAGACGCCCATGAAGGCCACGCAGATCAGCTCGATGGTGGCGCTGTCGAAGTGCCCGATGCTGGCGTCATAGGTGGAGAAACCGCCCAGGGCGACGGTGGAGAAGCCGTGACCCAGGGCATCGAACCAGTGCATGCCCGCCGCCCAGTAGGCGAGGATGCAGGTCAGGGTCAGGGAGGCGTAGATATACCACAGCGCCTTGGCGGTCTCGGTGATCCGCGGGGTGAGCTTGGAATCCTTCAGGGGGCCCGGGATCTCGGTGCGGTAGAGGGCCATGCCGCCGACGCCCAGGGTCGGCAGGATGGCCACCGCCAGGACCACGATCCCCATGCCGCCCAGCCACTGCAGCTGCTGGCGATAGTAGCGCACCGACTCGGGCAGGCCCTCGATACCGGTGATCACGGTGGCGCCGGTGGTGGTCAGGCCGGAAAAGGACTCGAAGAAGGCGTCGGTCACCGACAGCGCATGCGCGCCATCGAGCATCAGCGGCAGGGCCCCGAAGCTGCCCAGCACGCTCCAGAACAGTGCGGCGATCAGGAAGCCGTCCCGGGTGCGCAGCTCCTTGCGGGCATGCCGGTTGGGCCAGAAGATCAGGGCCCCGGTGGCCACGGTGATGCCCAGGGCGATGGCGAAGGCACTCCAGATGCCGTCCCGGTAGAGCAGGGAGATCAGTGCCGGCGGCACCATGGTCAGGCTGAACTGCATCAGCAGCAGCCCGAGGATGCGCAGGATCATGCGTAGGCTCATGGTGCCGCTGTCCTTAGGGAAACCACCCGGTTCATCAGAAGAAGGTCAGGCCGACCTGGAAGAGGCGCTCCACGTCGCGGATGCGGCGCTTGTCGACGACGAACAGGATGACATGATCGCCGGACTCCACCACCACGTCGTCGTGGGCGATCAGCACCTCCTTGCCGCGCACCACGGCGCCGATGGTGGTGCCGCCGGGCAGGTCGATCTCGCCGATGGCACGGCCCACCACCCGCGAGGAGCGGGCATCGCCGTGGGCGATGGCCTCGATGGCCTCGGCGGCGCCGCGACGCAGGGAGTGAACATTGACGATATCGCCGCGGCGTACATGGGTCAGCAGGCTGCCGATGGTGGCCTGCTGGGGGGAGATGGCGATATCGATCTCGCCACCCTGGACCAAGTCCACGTAGGCGGCGTTGTTGATCAGCGTCAGCACTCGCCGGGCCCCCAAACGCTTGGCCAGCATCGACGACATGATATTGACCTCGTCGTCGTTGGTCAGGGCGCAGAAGATATCGCACTCCTCGATGTTTTCCTCCAGCAGCAGGCGCTTGCTGGTGGCGCTGCCGTGCAGCACCACGGTGCGGTCGAGGCGCTCGGAGAGGGTGGTGCAGCGCTCCAGGCTGTGCTCGATGATCTTCACCTGGTGGCTGTGCTCGAGCATCTCGGCGAGGCGCTCGCCGATATTGCCGCCGCCGGCGATCATCACCCGTCGGAAGTCCCGCTCGACCCGGCGCAGCTCGCTCATCACCGCGCGGATATCGCGGCGGGCGGCGATAAAGAACACCTCGTCGTCGGCCTCGATCACGGTATCGCCCCGCGGGATGATCGGCCGGTTGCGGCGGTAGATGGCCGCCACCCGGGTATCCACGTTGGGCATATGGCGGCGCAGGAAGCCCAGGTCCTGGCCCACCAGGGGCCCGCCATAGAAGGCCTCCACCGCCACCAGCTGCACCTGACCGCCGGCGAACTCCAGCACCTGCAGGGCGCCGGGGTACTCGATCAGGCGGCGGATATGGTCGGTGACCACCTGCTCGGGGCTGATCAACACGTCGATGGGAATCGCCTCGTGGGCGAACAGGCCGCGACGGGTCAGGTAGGCGGTGGCCCGCACCCGGGCGATCTTGGTCGGGGTGCGGAAGAGGGTATGGGCGACCTGGCAGGCGATCATGTTGACCTCGTCCTGGCTGGTCACCGCGATCAGCATGTCGGCGTCCTCGCAGCCGGCCTGGCGCAGCACCATGGGATAGGAGGCGGGGCCACTGACGGTGCGGATATCGAGGCGATTATGCAGCTCGCGCAGCTTGTCGCCGTCGGTGTCCACCACCGTGATGTCGTTCTCCTCGTGGGCCAGGTGTTCGGCCAGGGTGCCGCCGACCTGACCGGCGCCGAGAATGATGATCTTCATGACAGGGATTCCGTCTGCTGATAACCCAAGCCGCCGCCGGCGCCGGGGACGCGTCGGCGGCGGACCGAGTGGCGCCGGCTAGCATAAACCACCGGGCCACGGGGGTCACTCTTCCAGGGTGAAGCCCACCTTGAGGGTCACCTGCCAGTGAGCCACTTTGCCATTCTCGATATGGCCCCGGGTCTCGATGACCTCGAACCAGCGCATGTCGTGGATAGTGCGGCTGGCCCGGGTCAGGGCCTGATTGACGGCGTCCTCGATGCCCTCGGGAGAGGAGCCGGTGAGCTCGATATGCTTGTAGACGTGGGACATGGGGCCTCCCGTGCCGATGAAGGGGCCCCGCCGCGATGGCGGGGGCTCCTGGCAGTATAGGGGGGCCGGCACCGGATGCCGGTAAACGCTAATTCTTCACCGGGGCGTCTCAGGCGGTGGCCTTGCTCTTGTTCTTGTATCGCCGGGCATAGCAGACGCCGTTATGCTTCTCTGCGTCGGCGGGACGCGTCAGGCGGTGGCCTTGCTCTTGTTCTTGTATCGCCGGGCATGGAAGACGCCGTTATGTTTCTCTGCGTCGACGGTCACTGCCGTGGCGGGGCATGTCAGTCGGTGGCCTTGCTCTTGTGCAGCCGAGCATAGAAGAAACCGTCGTGACTCTCCTCCTCGGGCAGCAACTGGCGGCCGGCGCCGGCGGGGCGCCCCCAGGCCACGTCGCCGGGGGTGGTGACCTCGGCGTCGGGGGTGCGGGCCAGGAAGGCCTGGATCTGATCGGCGTTCTCTTCCGGCAGGACCGAGCAGGTGGCATAGAGCAGGGTGCCGCCGGGGGCCAGCTTGGCCCAGAGGGCATCCAGTAGCCTGGCCTGCAGCGCCGCCAGTGCCGGAATATCCTCGGCGCGGCGCAGGGCTTTGATGTCCGGGTGGCGGCGGATCACCCCGCTGCCGGAGCAGGGGGCGTCCAACAGGATGGCATCGAAGGGGGTGCCATCCCACCAGTCGTCCGTGGCGGCGTCGGCATGCAGCAGGGTGGCCTCCAGCTTGAGCCGCTCCAGGGTCGACTCGACCCGGGAGAGTCGCTTGGCATCGCTGTCGATGCCGGTCAGGGCCAGGTCGAAGACCTCCAGCAGGTGGGCGGTCTTGCCGCCGGGGGCACAGCAGGCGTCAAGGACCCGGGCCCCGGGGCGCGGCGCCACCACCGGACCCAGCAGCTCGGCGGCGAGCTGGGCGGCCTCATCCTGAACGCTGACATGGCCGGCCTCGAAGCCGGGGAGCTGGTAGACGTCGCAGGGGGTCTCCAGGGTCAGGCCATCCGGGGAGTGCAGGCAGAGTCGCGCCGGAAGGTGGGCGTCGTAGAGGCGGGCCAGGTAGGCCTCCCGATCGCCATGGCGGCGGTTGATGCGCAGGGTCATGGGGCCGGGCAGGTTATTGGCCGCGGCGATGGCGCGCCAGTCGTCGGGCCAGGCCTGGCGCAGTGCCTTGAGCAGCCAGGGCGGGTGCATCAGGGCCACATGGGGGTCCTTGTCCACCTCGGCCTGGAGCGCCAGGGACTCCCGCTGCAGGCGGCGCAGGCAGCCGTTGAGCACCCGGGTGGCCCACTCCTTGCCGAGCAGGCGGGCGGCGCCGGCGGTTTCGCCCACGGCGGCATGGGCCGGCACGCGCAGGTAGAGCAACTGGTAGATACCCACCAGCAGCAGGGCCTGAATATCCGCATCGCGACGCTTGAAGGGGTGCTTGAGCAGTCGGCCGGCCAGGGCCTCCAGGCGCGGCTGGGTGCGACAGACGCCATAGCAGAGCTCGCGCAGCAGGCCCCGATCACGGCTGCCCACCTGCCCCTCGTCGAGGCTCGCCAAGGAGCCCTTGGCGGTAATCACCGGGACCAGATTGCGGGCCGCGGCGGCACGCACTTCCTGGCCGTTGGGGGGGCGACGATCGCTCATTGGGGCGCCTCCGTGGGGGTCTCGCCCAGGCGGGTGCCCGGGGTGAAGCGGGCCTGGCCGGCGTTAAGCAGCTCCCGGGCGGCCAGGGGCTTGCCGCTGGGCAACTGGGCGCGAGTCACCGCCAGCACCTCGCGGCCGTCCTCGCCGCAGGCGATACGCAGGGCGTCGCGGCCGGCGGAGAGCAGGGTGCCGGGAGGCGCCTGGGGATCCTCGGCGAGGCGCTCGCCGACGGCCGCCAGCCAGATCCTCAGGGGCTGGTCCGCCAGTCGGGTCCAGGCCACCGGCCAGGGGTTGAAGGCGCGTACCCGGGCGGCCAGCTCGGCGGCGGGGCGGCGGAAATCGAGTTCCGCCTCCGCCTTGGAGAGCTTGGCGGCATAGGTCACGCCCGCCTCGGGTTGGGGGGTGGCCGCTAGGCCGTCCGCGGCGAGCCGGTCGAGGGCCTCGACGATGGCCTCGCCGCCCAGCGCCGCCAGGCGGTCGTGGAGTTCGCCGCCGGTGGTGGTGTCGTCGATGGGGGTGGTGCGGGTCAGCAGCATGGGGCCGGTGTCCAGGCCGGCGTCCATCTGCATGATGGTCACCCCGCTCTCGGCATCGCCGGCCTCGATGGCGCGCTGAATGGGCGCGGCGCCGCGCCAGCGCGGCAGCAGGGAGGCGTGCACATTGAGACAGCCCAGACGCGGGATATCCAGCACCGCCTGGGGCAGCAGCAGGCCATAGGCCACCACCACCATGATATCCGCCTCGAGGGACGCCAGTTCGGCCTGGGCCTCGGCATCCCTCAGGCTCTGGGGCTGGTAGACCGGCAGCTCATGCTGCTGGGCCAGGGCCTTGACCGGGCTGGGGGTCAACTTGCGGCCGCGGCCGGCGGGACGATCGGGCTGGGTATAGACGGCGATGACCCGGTGGGGACTGTCGAGCAGCGCCTGGAGGCTGGAGGCGGCGAAGTCCGGGGTGCCGGCGAAGATCACGCGAAGGGGTCGAGTCATGCAGGATGGCCTTGCTGGGTCGTCGGTTCTGACAGGGTAGGCGACATGATAGCGCAAGGCGGCCCTTAACGACGAAGGCCGGGGGATACCCGGCCTTGTCATGGGAAGAGGCTTAGGCCTCCTGCAGCAGCTTATGGCGCTTCTGCATCTTCTTCATGACTCGCTCGCGCTTGAGTGCCGAGAGGTAGTCGACGAAGAGCACGCCCTCCAGGTGGTCATGCTCGTGCTGGATGCAGTGCGCCAGCAGGCCATCGGCCTCCAGCTCGTAGGGCTGGCCGTCGCGGTCGAGGGCCTTGAGGCGAACCCTCAGGGCGCGGGGCACCTCGGCGTAATACTCGGGCACCGAGAGGCAGCCCTCCTGCATCGGCTGACGCTCCTCGCCGAGGGGGGTGTACTCGGGATTGATCAGCACCAGAGGCTGGCTCTGGTCGTCGCTGACGTCCATCACGATGACGCGACGGTGCACATCCACCTGGGTCGCCGCCAGGCCGATGCCGCGGGCGGCGTACATGGTCTCGAACATGTCATCGACCAACTGGCGAACGGCGTCATCGACGGTGTCGACCGGGGCCGCCTTGGTGCGCAGGCGCTCGTCGGGAAATTCGAGAATGGGTAATTTGGCCATGGCGTTGAAATCACCGTTGTGCGGGGGTTCGGGTTTCTTTCCATATTGTAGAGGGGCGACGACGGCAACGGAACCACGCGACCCGATCATGGGCGTAATAGTCATGCCCTATCGTGAATCCCGGTGTGCGTGAGCGGGACACGGGGATTACACTGATTTACGAAATGCTACATGAAGGTGCGGGGAATTCATTCGGCCGGAGCCCGTTCGGGGCCGGCGGGGCTGGGGGGCCAAGGGATGAAACGATGCTTGCGATATCTATGCGGCGGGGCGCTGGTGGCCCTGATCATGGCGTGGGTGGCCGCGGCTCAGGCGCAGTCGCTGAGCTATGCCGGGCTCAGGAGCGATGCCCCGGAGCGTTATACGGTGGTGCGCGGCGATACCCTCTGGGATATCTCCGGACGCTTCCTGCGTCACCCCTGGCAATGGCCGGAGATCTGGCAGGTCAATCCACAGATCCGCAATCCTCACCTGATCTATCCCGGTGACATCATCTACCTGGCCGACTGCAACGGTCGCCCCTGCCTGCGCCTGGAGCGGGGGCAGGGCGTGGTTCGGCTCTCGCCGGAGGTGCGCCGGGTGCCCCACCGGGAGGCCATCGCGCCCCTGCCCCTGGAGGTGGTGGAGCACTTCCTGCGCCGTCATCGGGTGGTGGACGAGGCCGAGGGGATCGAGAACCTGGCCTATGTAGTGGGCGGCGACGATCGCCGCCTGGTCAGCGGCGCGGGGGATGCCATCTATGTGCGCGGGGCGCTGCCCGACACCGGGCGCCTGGGGATCTATCGCCTGGGCGAGCGCTACGAGGATCCCCAGAGTGGCGAGCTGCTGGGCATCGAGTTGCTCGGCGTGGGGCGCGCCCTGTGGCTGCGTCGCGACGGCGAGATCAGTCGCCTGGAGATCACCGAGTCCGATCTCGAGGTACGCAATGGCGACCTGATCCTGCCGGTGGAAGAGCGCGAGTGGGCCGGCCAGTTCCTGCCCCGGGCGCCGGAGCGCGCCATCAGTGGGCGTATCCTGGCGGTGCCCGGCGGGGTGCAGTTTATCGGTCGCCTGCAGGTGGTGGCCCTGGACCTGGGGCGTCGCGATGGCATCGCGGCGGGACATGTGCTGCGGGTCGAGCAGCAGGGCGAGCTGGTCACCGACCCCAATACCAACGAGCTGATCCAGCTGCCCGGCGAGGAGGCCGGCCTGGTGATGGTGTTCCGGCCCTTCGAGAAGGTCAGCTACGCCCTGGTGATGCAGGCGACGCGCACCCTGGGGGTGGGGGATCGGGTCTATCATCCCGACCGCCGCGAGCTGCTGGCCGACGCGCCCTGAGCCCAGGCGCCGATGACCGCCAGGGAGTGGTGGTTGCTGACCCGGCTGCCGGGCCTGGGGGCCCTGCAACTGGCGAGGCTGCGGGCCCAGTCGCCGGCCTGGCCCGAGGGCTGGCTGGCGCTGCTGCCGGGGCAGGCCCGCCAGGCCCTGCGGCTATGGCTCGAGCATCCCGCCCGCAGCCCCCTCCAGGCCGAGCTCGAGGCCCTGGAGGAGTGGGCCGACGCGGCCGAGGATCACCACCTGCTGTCCCCCGATCACCTCGCCTGGCCGAGACTACTCGATGAGCTGCCCGACCCGCCGCCACTGCTCTGGGCGCGGGGCGAGCTCGCGGCCTTGACGCCGCCCCGCCTGGCCATGGTGGGGTCCCGTCGGCCTACCCGGGATGGCCTGCGGAGCGCGGCTCGCTTCGCCGAGGCCATGGCCGCGCAGGAGTGGTGCGTGGTCAGCGGCATGGCCCTGGGGATCGACGGCGCTGCCCAGGCGGCGGCCCTGGCGGCCGGCGGTACCAGCCTGGCGGTGCTCGGGACGGGCATCGACGTGATCTACCCCCGCCAGCATGGTGCCCTCTACGAGCGGCTGCGCCGAGGCGGCCTGCTGCTCGCGGAACATCCTCCCGGTACTCCACCTCACCCCGGCCATTTCCCGCGTCGCAACCGCATCATCACCGGCCTCTCCCGGGGCGTGCTGGTGGTGGAAGCCGCCGAGCGCAGCGGCTCCCTGGTCAGCGCCCGCCTGGCCCTGGAACAGGGCCGCGACCTCTTCGTGCTGCCCGGGTCGCTGCACAACTCCCAGGCCCGGGGCTGCCTGCAGCTGCTGCGCCAGGGGGCGACCCTGATCACCCGACCCGAGGAGCTGCTGGAGGAGCTGGGGCACTGGGAGGGGCCCCTGGCCGCATCGATGCCCGAGCCGGCGCCTGCCGCCGACGAGGCGCCCCTGCTGGCGCTGCTCAGCGAGGTGCCCACGCCCCTGGATGCCCTGGTGGCGCTGGCCGGACTATCGGTGGCGGAGTGCCAGCGACAGTTGCTGGCCCTGGAGCTGGAGGGCCGGGTGGCGGCCACCGCCGGGGGCTGGGTCCGCCTTCCGTAAGGCGCGGGCCATGGTAGACTTTGCCTTTTCAGCGAGAGCGATGAGGTCGCCATGGGTGATGCGCTTCTTTCCAGTGAATCTCTGTCTCAGGGCGTCGCCGCGCTGCGCAGCGGCGGCGTGATCGCCTACCCCACCGAGGCGGTCTGGGGGCTGGGCTGCGACCCGGATGACGAAGGGGCGCTGACCGCCCTGCTGCGCCTCAAGTCCCGGGACCCGGCCAAGGGAGTGATCCTGATCGCCGGCGATATCACCCAGTTCGGCCCCTGGCTGGAGGGCCTCGACCCGGCCCTGCATGCGCCCCTGGTGGCCAGCTGGCCCGGGCCCAATACCTGGCTGGTGCCGGACAACGGCCGTGCCCATCCCCTGGTGCGCGGTGGTCACCGCAGCGTGGCGCTGCGGGTCAGCGACCATCCCCTGGTCGCCGAGCTGTGTGCCGCCTTCGGCGGGCCCATCGTCTCGACCTCCGCCAACCCCGCCGGGCAGCCGCCGGCGCTCAGCGCGGACCAGGTGCGTGGCTATTTCGGCGACGACCTGGCGGCGCTGGTGGAGGGCCCCCTGGGCGGGCGCGACCAGCCCAGCACCATTCGTGATCTGATCAGCGGGCGCGTGCTGCGCGGCTGATCCTTCCCATGCACCCGGGTCGGGCACTCGTCCGGCCCAATATCGACCGGAGGCTTCGTGGCCCACGCCCATCTCGATGCCGTCAAGACCTACCTGCTGGAGCTGCAGGACCGCTTATGTCAGGGCCTGGCCGAGGAGGATGGCCGGGCCGAGTTCCGCGAGGATGCCTGGACCCGGGAAGAGGGCGGCGGCGGCCGCTCCCGGGTGATCGAGAACGGCGCCCTCTTCGAGAAGGGCGGCGTCAATTTCTCCCATGTGTATGGCACCCAACTGCCGCCCTCGGCCACCGCGGCGCGGCCGGAGCTCGCCGGGCGCGGCTTCCATGCGGTGGGCGTCTCCTGGGTGCTGCACCCGGAGAACCCCCATGTGCCCACCAGTCACGGCAATGTGCGCTTCTTTATCGCCGAGAAGGCGGGGGAGGCGCCGGTGTGGTGGTTCGGCGGCGGCTTCGACCTGACCCCCTTCTATCCGGTGCTGGATGACGTCCGGCACTGGCACCGGGTGGCCCGGGACGCCTGCGCGCCCTTCGGCGACGACGTCTACCCGCGCTACAAGGCCTGGTGCGACGACTACTTCTACCTCAAGCATCGCGGCGAGACCCGCGGCGTGGGTGGGCTCTTCTTCGACGACCTCAACGACTGGGGCTTCGACAGGAGCTTCGCCTTCCAGCGCGCCGTGGGCGACGCCTTCCTCGACGCCTATCTGCCCATCGCCCGGCGCCGCCGGGAGACGCCCTGGGGCGAGCGAGAGCGGGATTTCCAGCTCTATCGCCGGGGGCGCTATGTGGAGTTCAACCTGGTCTGGGACCGGGGCACCCTCTTCGGCCTGCAGAGCGGCGGACGCACCGAGTCGATCCTGATGTCGATGCCGCCGCTGGCGCGCTGGGACTACGGCCGGGAGCCCGAGCCGGGCAGCCCGGAGGCGACGCTCTACCGGGACTACCTGCGGCCCCGGGACTGGCTGGGGGAGGCCTCGGCATGAGCGATCGCTACTGCGTCTTCGGCCATCCCATCGGCCACTCCCGGTCGCCGGCCATCCACGCCGCCTTCGCCGCCCAGTGGGGTGAAGCGATCGACTACACCGCCATCGAGGCGCCCCTGGACGACTTCGCCGGGGCCTGGCGCGACTTCGTCGCCGCCGGCGGTCGCGGTGCCAATGTCACCGTGCCCTTCAAGGAGGAGGCCCACCGCCTCTGCGCGACCCTGAGCCGCCGGGCACGGCGGGCCGGGGCGGTGAATACCCTGGTGCTGGGCAAGAATGGCGATACCTACGGAGATACCACCGATGGCGTCGGCCTGGTCCGCGACCTTCAACGCCATGGCGTGACGCTGCGGGGCGCGCGGGTCCTGGTGCTGGGCGCCGGCGGTGCGGTGCGCGGGGTGCTGGAGCCGCTGCTGGCCGAGGGGCCGGCGAGCCTCCGGGTGGCCAATCGCACCGCCGCCAAGGCCGAGGCCCTGGCCGATGATTTCGCCGATCTGGGGCCGATCCGGGGCGGTGGCTTCGAGGCCGTCGCCGGGCCTTTCGATCTGGTGATCAACGGCACCAGCGCCAGCCTGGGGGGCGCGCTTCCGCCGCTGCCCGACGACCTCTTCGCCGCGGGGGCCACCGCCTACGACATGATGTATGGCGCCGAGCTCACCGTCTTCCTGCGCTGGGCCCGGGAGCGCGGTGCCCGCCCCCTCGACGGCCTGGGCATGCTGGTGGAGCAGGCCGCCGAGGCCTTCTTCCAGTGGCGCGGCAAGCGCCCCGATACCGCCCCGGTGCTGGACGAGCTGCGGCGCGCGCTGTGAATCGCTTGTCTGCGAAACGCCGAGGGCCGGTCCGATGACCGGCCCTCGGCGTTTTAGGCGCGGCTCAGCGGCGTTTGACGTAGAGCCCCACCATGCATAGCCCCACGCCCAGCATCGAGAGCAGCATGCCGCCGTTGACCAGCAGCGGATGACGCTGGAAGAGCGAGACGAAGGGCTGGGGGCCCTCCCGGCACACCCCTTCCAGGTAGTCCCAGTGGCCCCCGCCGAAGGTGCAGTCACGCACCTGGCCGAGTTCCCAGAAATAGACGCCCATCAGCGCCAGGGAGGGGAGGATCAACAGCAGCAGTCCGAGTCGTAGCATGGGGGTTCCGTCGGAGGTTAGCGGGGGGCTTGGCAGTGGGGGACGCGGCCGGCCTGACGGGCGCGCTCGTAGCGGGCCAGGGCCGGCCCCATCTCCGCCTGCAGGGCGGCCAGGCGCTGGGCATGGCTGGGGTGCGTAGAGAGCCAGGCGGGCGGCTGGCCACCGGAGGCGGCGCGCATGTTCTCCCACAGGGCCAGGCTGGCGCGGGGATCGAAGCCGGCGTCGGCCATCAGCCCCAGGCCGATGATATCCGCCTCGCTCTCGTGACGCCGCGAGAAGGGCAGCAGGATGCCGTACTGGGCGCCGGCGCCCATCAGCCCCAGCACCTGCTGACTCTCGATGCCGGCGGAGCTCTGCAGCACCGACAGCCCCAGTTGGGTCACCGACTGGGTCGAGGCCCGCTCGTTGGCATGGCTGGCCAGCACATGGCCGATCTCGTGGCCCACCACGGCGGCCAGCTGGTCGGGGGTCTCGGCCACCTTGAGCAGGCCGCTATGCACGCCCATATAGCCGCCGGGCAGGGCGAAGGCGTTGATCGACGCCTCGTCGAAGACGCGGATCTGCCAGTTCTGGTGGCGGGCCCGCTCCGGCAGGGCGTCGACCAGGGCGCCGGCCACGCACTCGGCGTAGCGCTGAGCGGCGCCACCCGCCTGGGGCAGATCCGACTGGTACTGGGCGAAGGCCTGCTGGCCCATCTGGTTCAGCTGCTGATCCGAGTAGAGGGTCAGCTGCTGGCGTCCGGTGGGCGAGGTGGCGCAGGCGGCGAGGCCGAGGCAGAGGGCTCCCACGGCCAGGCGTGGTATCCAACGCATGATGATTATCTCCATCGGGGGTGCCCCGGGAAGGGGCTGTCGGCCCACAAGATACCCGAAAGTCGCTGGGGTCAACAGCAGGCTTCGACGTCGGAAGGCATGGCTCGACCGAGGTTACCCGGCCGGACCACTGTTCCGGTAGAACGCCGTAGGTGGCACGCCGAACTGGCGTCTAAAGGCTGCGGTGAAGGCGCTCTGGCTGCTGTAACCCTGTTGCAGGGCAATCTCCACGATGGGGACTCCCTGGGCGAGGCTCTCCAGGGATAGCAATAGCCGCGCCTGTTGCCGCCAGCGGCCAAAGGTGACGCCGGTGCTGCGCTGGAATCGCCGGTGGAACGTCTTGGGGCTCATGGCCAGCCGTCGGGCCCACTCGTCTGCCGTGAGGCTGGTCGAGGGCCGCTCGGTCAGGATCCGGCAGATCTGGGCGATGCGTGCGTCCTCCGGCCAAGGCAAGTGGAACGGAAGCACCGGGAGCGTACAAAGTTCATCGAGTAGAAACCGCATCAGGCGAGCATCGCGGCTGTCGCCGACATAGGGCTCTTCCACCTGGGTGGCGGCAAGGATGAGCTCACGCAGCAGGGGTGAGACGTCGATCACGCACTCGTCACGGGGCAGGCCCTCGATGGCATCGGGGGTGACGAACAGGCTGCGGAGCCGTGTCACCCCGCGCATATACAAGGCGTGACGGGTACCGGCGGGCAGCCAGACGCCACGGGTCGGCGGGGTTACCCAACGGCCGGAGGGTGTCTCGACCACCAGCACCCCCTCGATCGCATAGGCCAGTTGCGCGCGTGGATGGTGGTGAGGTGCCACGCGGTGACCGCTGGGGTAGTCGATGGCGACACCGGTCACCGGCATGGCCGACGCGTTGTAGGGCTGGTGGAGAAGGTCGACCATTCGATCATTCACTATGACCATTTTGCGATAAAAATAGACCATCTGGCGCAGGATGTCCCTAGGGAGGCGCTCTAATCTAGTGACTCCTTGCCTCCGGGAAACGCTCATGTTCCGACTTCCTCGCCATTCGCTAGCGCCAACCCTACTCCTGGATCATCACCGGGGTCTGTGGTCGCCCGTCGGCGCCCTGTGATCTCTCCCGGTCCCCGGTGTCGAGAGGCCTGCTTGATGGCTGGGAGAGGTCGTGATTTTCCCGACAATCCATTCTAGGTAGCGACCATGCTTCAGTATCCACAGCACAAGTACCGCCCCTTTCCGACCATTGATCTGCCGAACCGTCGCTGGCCTTCCCGTACCATTACCCAGGCGCCGACCTGGCTCTCCACCGATCTTCGCGATGGCAACCAGGCCTTGTTCGAGCCGATGGGGCGAGAGCGCAAGCTGTATCTGTTCGATGAGCTGGTACGCCTTGGCTTCAAGGAGATCGAGGTTGGCTTTCCCGCAGCGTCGCGTATCGACTTCGATGTGGTTCGACGGCTGATCGATGAGCGGCGCATCCCCGACGATGTCACGCCCATGGTGATGACCCAGTTGCGAGAGGATCTGATCGAGGAGACGGTGCGCAGCGTCGCCGGGGCGCGTCGGGTCATTATCCATCTCTACAATGCTGTCGCACCGCTGTGGCGGCGCCTGGTCTTCGGGCTTTCCGTGGCGGAGGTCGAGCAACTGGTGGTGCACCATGTCGAGCTGCTGCGTGCCAAGGTGGCACGTTATCCGCAGACCGAGTGGGTGTTGCAGTATTCACCGGAGACCTTCTGCATGGCCGAGCTGGAAGTGTCACTGCGGGCCTGCAATGCCGCCATCCGCTGCTGGGGGGCTGAGCCAGGCCGACCGGTCATGATCAATCTGCCTACCACCGTGGAAGTGGCGACGCCGAATGTCTTTGCCGATCAAGTCGAGTGGATGAACGACCGCCTCGAGCGTCGTGAACATGTGGTGCTTTCGGTACATCCGCATAACGATCGCGGCACCGGTGTCGCCTGTGCCGAACAGGCGCTGCTGGCAGGGGCTCAGCGTGTCGAGGGCTGCTTGTTCGGCAATGGCGAACGCAGCGGCAACCTCGACCTGGTGACCCTGGCGCTCAACCTCTACACCCAGGGCATCTCCCCGGGGTTGGATTTCTCCGATATCGCTGCCGTGGCGCGGGTCGCCGAGCAGCGCACCGCATTACCCATCCATCCACGCCACCCCTATGTCGGTGACCTGGTCTTCACCGCCTTCTGGGGATCGCACCAGGATGCCATCGCCAAGGGGTTAGCCGCCCAGTGCCCGGGCGCGCCGTGGGAAGTCCCCTATCTGCCGATCGATCCTCAAGACGTGGGGCGTACCTACGACAGCATCGTGAGGGTCAACAGCCAGTCGGGTAAGGGAGGAATCGCCTTCCTGCTGCGCCAGGAGCATGGTGTCACCATGCCCAGGCGTATGCAGGTCGAGTTCAGCGCTATCGTCCAGCGACAAGCCGATACCAGCGAGGCTGAACTCGATGGCGAGGCTATCTGGGCGCTGTTCGAACGTACTTACCTGGTGCCGGCGCGCGCGGGCGGTACCCTGGCCTATGTCGGGCATCGCCTGTGGGATGCCGACGAGGGGCAGGAGATCGAGATCGAAGTCGAACTGTCCGATGCTACCCGACGGCGCTTGCGAGGCAGCGGCAATGGCCCCATAGACGCCGCCGTCGATGCTCTGCAGATTCCGCTGCGTATCGATAGCTATGAGGAGCGCAGCCTGGGCAAGGGTGCCGATGCTCCAGCGCTGGCGATCGTGGAGGGGAGTCGGCCGGGAGTGGCCGGCTCGCGGTTTGGGGTGGGGTGCCATCCGAACCTCGTGACCGCGTCGGTGCAGGCGGTGCTCAGTGTCGCGGCGCGCCTTACCTCTCCTGTGGCGTCTCGCTAGGAGCGGGGAGGGAAGGTCGTAGCGACTGGACTCGACCCACTTGATTACAATGGACGTTTTCTCGAGACCAGCCCCCGGAGGGGGATGACATGGAGAGGCATGATGAATGAGGAGTTAACCCAGCGACTGCTGTCGCTGCTGACACGGGTCGAGCCCTGGCTGCCGCCGGCCCCCCAGACGGTGGACTGGTCCCGCGACGTGGCGGCCCTGTGGCAGCGTCATGCCCTGGGCGGCCAGCTCCTGCCGGTGCCGCCCCGGGATGCCCTGGGCCTGGACGACCTGCTGGGCATCGAGCGCCAGAAGCTGGCCCTGGTGGACAACACCCGCGCCTTCCTGCGGGGGCTGCCGGCCAACCACGCCCTGTTATGGGGCTCCCGGGGCAGCGGCAAGTCATCGCTGATCCGCGCCCTGCTCAACTCCCTGGCCGGCGAGGGACTGCGGCTGGTCCAGGTGGATCGTCACGACCTGGCGGGGCTGCCGCTGCTGGTGGAGCAGCTGCGCCGCGAGCCGCATCGCTTCGTGGTCTACTGCGACGACCTCTCCTTCGAGGGCAGCGACGACGCCTACAAGGCCCTGAAGAGCGTGCTGGACGGTGCCCTCACCGGGCCGCCGGAGAACGTGCTGCTCTACGCCACCTCCAATCGTCGTCACCTGCTGCCGGAGTCGATGAGCGACAACGACGCCAGCCGCCTGGTGGGCGAAGAGCTCCATCACGGCGATGCGGTGGAGGAGAAGATCTCGCTCTCCGACCGCTTCGGGCTGTGGCTCGGCTTCCACCCCTTCAATCAGGACGCCTACCTGGCGGCCTGCTGTCACTGGGTGACCCGGCTGGGCGAGGCCGAGGACTGGACTGACGAGGCCCGGGCCGCGGCGATCCGCTTCGCCACCCTGCGCGGCGGGCGCAGCGGCCGCGCCGCCTGGCAGTTCGCCAACCAGTGGGTGGGCGGCCGGCGCCTGGCCGGCGAGGCCTGAAACGACGCCGCCCGCCGTCGAGGACGGCGGGCGGCGATCGGCCCCGGGAGGCTCAGCGGCGGCGCTTGCCGCGGGCCTCCTTGGTGCGGCCCAGCTCGCGCTTCTTGGCCTTCTCCCGGTCGCTGGCGCCGGCATCGGCGTCATAGGGGTTGTGGCCGGAGCGGAACTCGAAGCGGATCGGCGTGCCGCGCACCTTGAGCACCTTGCGGAAGGTGTTGGTCAGGTAGCGCTTGTAGGCCTCCGGCAGCGACTCGGTCTGGTTGCCATGGACCACGATGATCGGCGGGTTGGCGCCGCCCTGGTGAGCCATGCGCAGCTTGATGCGTCGCCCGCGCACCAGCGGCGGCTGATGCTCGCCGACCGCGTCCTGGAGGATGGTGGTCAGGCGATTGGTGGACCAGCGGGTGGTGGAGGAGGCGAAGGCCCGCTCGATGGAGGGGTAGAGATCGCCCACCCCGGTGCCGTGCAGGGCCGAGATAAAGTGCAGGTCGGCGTAGTCGGCGAAGCCCAGGCGGCGCTTGACCTCGGCGCGCATCTTCTCCTTCTGCTCGCTCTCCAGGCCGTCCCACTTGTTGACCGCCAGCACCAGGGCGCGGCCGCTGGAGAGCACATAGTCGAGCAGGTGCAGGTCCTGTTCGACCAGGCCGGAGCGGGCGTCCAGCACCATGATGGCGACGTGGCACTCCTTGATCGCCTCCAGGGTCTTGATGATGGAGAACTTCTCGGCGATCTCGCGGACGTTCTTGCGACGCCGGATACCCGCGGTATCCACCAGCACATAGGGTCGGCCGCGGCGCTCGAAGGGGATCTCGATGGCGTCGCGGGTGGTACCCGCCTCGTCGAAGACCACCACCCGCTCCTCGCCGAGCAGGCGGTTGACCAGGGTCGACTTGCCCACATTGGGGCGGCCGATGACGCCGATGCGGATGCCGTCGTCCCGGGTCGGGAGCGCCTCCTCCTCGGGTTGCTCCGGGAAGGGCGAGAGCACCTCCTCGATCAGCCGGCTGACGTTGCGGCCGTGGGCGGCGGCGATGGGCCAGGGATCGCCGCCCAGGCCCAGTTGCCAGAAGTCGGCCATGGCCGAGTGCTCTTCCAGGCCATCGGTCTTGTTGACCACCAGCCAGGTCTTCTTCTGATTGACGCGCAGGTGGTTGGCGATGGCCTCGTCGGCCACGTTGAGGCCGGCCCGGGCGTCCACCAGGAAGAGCACGATATCGGCCTCGTCGATGGCGGCCAGGGACTGCTCCGCCATGGCCGCATCGATGCCTTCCTCGTCGCCGCTGATGCCGCCGGTGTCGATCACCGTGAACGGCTTGTCGCCGAGGCGCCCGTTACCGTACTTGCGGTCGCGGGTCAGGCCGGGGAAGTCGGCCACCAGCGCGTCCCGCGAGCGGGTCAGCCGGTTGAAGAGGGTCGATTTGCCCACATTGGGGCGGCCGACCAGGGCAATTACTGGGGTCATGGTGTCTCGCGAATGGTCAGGGCTTCGAGGCGCCCGTCGTTGGCCAGCACATGGATCTGGCGGCCCTCGGTGAGGGGGCGCAGCATGATGCCGGAACGGTTGATGCGGGTACGGCCGGCCAGCTCGCCGTTGCGGGCCTCCAGCAGGTGCAGGTAACCCTCGAAGTCACCCAGCACCAGCTTGCCATCGGCGAAGGCCGGGGCGGTGAGCCAGCGCCCCTCCAGGGCCTCGTTGCGCCAGATCGGCTGGCCGGAGAGGGCGTCCAGGGCGAGCACATGGCCGGCCTCGTTGACGGTAAACAGGTAGTCGCCCACCAGCAGCGGCGTCAGGTAGCTGGAGTGGTCGCGCTGCCACAGCACCTCGCCGGAGGTGGCTTCCAGGGCCACCAGGCGGCCGTTGTAGCTGGTCACATAGAGGCGACCGTCCGGGGTCAGCAGCGGCTGACCGTCCAGGTCGACCAGGCGGGCGATCTCGCTGCGGCCCTGGGGCACGGCGACCCGCAGGTCCCATAGCGGCTGGCCGCTGCGGTTGTCCAGGGTCACCAGGCGGCCGTTGGCGAAGCCGGCGAAGGTGACCGGCTCGATCACCCGGGGGGTGCCGGTGCCGCGCAGGGTCAGGGCCGGCTCGTTGGCGGCATAGACCCAGCGCCGTTCGCCGCTGGCGCGGTCCAGGGCGGTGACGCTGCCGTCGACGCTCTGCACCACCAGCAGCTGCTGGCTGGGTTGGGGCGCGGCCAGCACCTCGCTGGGCACCCGGGCGCGCCAGGCGAGGCTGCCGTCGGCCTGGTTCAGGGCCAGCACCTCGCCGTTGCGGGTGCCCAGGTAGAGTTGCCCGGCCACCGCGGTCAGGCCGCTGGAGACGGCCTCGTCGAGCTCCTGGCGCCACTCGATCTCGCCGCTGTCGGCGTCCAGGGCCAGCAGGCGTCCTTCGGCATCGGCGGCGAACAGCCGCTGGCCATCGCGGATCGGCGCGATGGGGTAGCCGGCACGGCCCAGGCCGCTGCCGATGCCACGGCTCCAGTCGCTGGCGAGGTCGGCGCTGGCCTCGAAGGCCTCCAGGGCCTTGGGCGGATACTGGGGTTCACTCTTGCTGGCGCAGCCGGCCAGCAGCGCCAGGGCGGCGCAGGCGATTACCAGGGTCGGTTTCATTGGTCGGCTCCTTCCTGACCGAGGTCGTCCAGCTTGAGCTGGACGCCATAGAGGGCCTGGCCATGGCGCTCGGCCAGGCTCAGGGCATCGCGATAGGCGCCGCGGGCCGCCGCCACCTCGCCGAGGGCCAGGCGGGCATCGCCGATCAGCTCGGCGCGCTGGGCGCCGAGCGCCTCGGCCAGCTCGCCCTCGAGGGTCGCCACGGCCGCGGCGGGCTCGTCGTCGGCCAGCTGCAGGCGGGCCAGGCGCAGTCGCGCCAGGTCACGCACATAGGCATCCTCGCTAGCCTGCACCAGGTCGCCGAGGACGGCCCGGGCGGCGACCCGGTCGCCGGCCTCCACCGCCAGGCGCGCCTCGATCAGCCGCGACAGGTCGGCATAGAGGGTGCCGTCGTGGGCATCGGTGATCTCGTCCACCAGGCGCTGGGCCTCGGCCAGGCCGGCTTCGTCGAGACGCTCCTGGGAGGCCAGGCCGATCAACTGCTGGTAGCGGATGGAGGCGGCCTCGGCCTGATTGGCCTGATAGCTCTGCCAGGCATTCCAGCCGATGAGCCCCGCGGCGGCCAGCACCACGCCGGCGACCAGCGCCATGCCGTTTTCCTTCCACCAGCGCTTGAGCGCTTCCAGCTGCTCTTCTTCGGTTCTCAGCTCCGCCACGGGCGGTCTCCTTGTCGATCGAATGGGTCGCGGATCAGTCGGCGAGCAGTTCCGGCAGGGCCGACACCAGGGCCTCCCGGGAGAGGCTCTGCTGGTCGCGGTCCTCACGCAGGAACTTGAGGGTCACGCGGCCTTCGGCCAGTTCGTCCTCGCCGAGCAGCAGGGCCAGGCGTGCCCCGCTCTTGTCGGCCTTCTTGATCTGGCTCTTGAAGCTGCCGCCGCCGCAGTGCACCTGCAGGCGCAGCTCGGGCAGGGCGCCGCGCAGCTCCTCGCCGAGCAGCAGGGCGGCGCGGCCGGCGGCCTCGCCCATGCCCAGCACATAGAGGTCGAGGCTCGGCCGGGCCGCGTTGGGCATCAGCTCCAGGGTTTCGAGCAGCAGGATCAGCCGCTCGATGCCCATGGCGAAGCCCACCGCCGGGGTCGGCTTGCCGCCCAGCTGCTCCACCAGGCCATCGTAGCGGCCACCGGCGCAGACGGTGCCCTGGCTGCCGAGGGCCGTGGTGGTCCATTCGAAGACGCTGCGCGAGTAGTAATCGAGGCCGCGCACCAGGCGCGGGTTGATCACGTAGTCGATGCCGGCGTCGTCGAGGATGGCGGTCAGGGCGGCGAAGTGGTCCCGGGACTCGGCGTCCAGGTGATCCATCAGTCGCGGCGCGGCGTCGAGCATGGCCGCCATCTCCGGGTTCTTGGAGTCGAGGATGCGCAGCGGGTTGCTGGTCAGGCGACGCCGGGAGTCCTCGTCGAGCAGCGCATGGTGCTCCTCGAAGTAGGCCACCAGGGTCTCCCGGTAGGCGGCGCGGGCCTCCAGGGAGCCCAGGGAGTTGAGCTCCAGGGTGACGTGTTCCATCAGCCCCAGCTCCTGCCACAGGCGGGCGGTGAGCAGGATCAGCTCGGCGTCCACGTCGGGCCCCTCGAAGCCGAAGGTCTCCACGCCGACCTGATGGAACTGGCGATAGCGACCCTTCTGGGGACGCTCGTGGCGGAACATCGGGCCCTGGTACCAGAGGCGCTGGGTCTGGTTATGCAGCAGGCCATGCTCCATGGCGGCGCGCACGCAGCTCGCCGTGCCTTCGGGACGCAGGGTCAGGCTGTCGCCGTTGCGGTCCTCGAAGGTGTACATCTCCTTCTCGACGATATCGGTGACCTCGCCGATGGAGCGCGCGAACAGGGCGGTCTGCTCGACGATGGGGGTGCGGATCTCGGCATAGCCGTAGCGCCGCATCAGGTCGCGCACCTTGCCCTCGAAGTACTGCCACAGTGGGGACTGCTCCGGCAGCAGGTCGTTCATGCCACGAATGGCCTGGATCTTCTTGCTCAACATTGACTCCTTGATGGGGGCGCCCTCAGCCGCGGGCGATCGTATCCTTCTCGGCGGCTTGCTTCTCGCGCACCTTGGTGCGGATCAGCGCCTCCAGCTCATCGACCAGGTTGTCGTTGCGCAGCTTGCTGGCCGGCTTGCCATCGATATAGACGAGGTTGGCGGGGCTGCCGCCGGTGAGGCCGAGATCGCTCTCCTTGGCCTCGCCGGGACCATTGACCACGCAGCCGATCACCGAGACGTCCAGCGGCGTCATGACGTCCTCGAGGCGCTCTTCCAGGGCATTCATGGTGCCGATGACGTCGAAATTCTGCCGCGAGCAGCTGGGGCAGGCGATGAAGTTGATGCCCTTGGCGCGCAGGCGAAGGCTCTTGAGCATGTCGAAGCCGACCTTGATCTCCTCCACCGGGTCGGCGGCCAGCGACACCCGGATGGTGTCGCCGATGCCGTCCATCAGCAGCAGGCCGAGGCCGATGGAGGACTTGACGGTGCCGGAGCGCAGCCCGCCCGCCTCGGTGATGCCCAGGTGCAGGGGCTGCTCGATGCGGGTGGCCAGGTCGCGGTAGGCGGCCACCGCCATAAAGACGTCGCTGGCCTTGACGCTGACCTTGTACTCCTGGAAATCGAGGCGATCCAGGTGATCGATATGGCGCATGGCGGATTCCACCAGGGCCGCCGGGGTCGGCTCGCCGTACTTCTTCTGCAGGTCCTTCTCCAGGGAGCCGGCATTGACGCCGATGCGGATCGGGATGCCGTTGTCCCGGGCCGCGGAGACCACGGCGCGCACCCGCTCCTCGCGGCCGATATTGCCGGGGTTGATGCGCAGGCAGTCGACGCCGAGTTCGGCGACCCGCAGGGCGATCTTGTAATCGAAGTGGATATCCGCCACCAGCGGCACCGCCACCTGGCGCTTGATCTGGCCGAAGGCCTCGGCGGCGTCCATGTCCGGCACCGAGACCCGCACGATATCGGCGCCGGCGGCCTCCAGGCGCTGGATCTGGGCCACGGTGGCGGCCACGTCCAGGGTATTGGTGTTGGTCATGCTCTGCACCGAGATGGGCGCATCGCCCCCCACGGGCACCGAGCCCACATGAATCTGGCGCGATTGACGACGGATGATCGGAGATTGGGCGTGCATAGGACTTAGGGTCACTCTCCCAGGGTGAAGCGCGCGACGTTATTGGCGCCGGCGCGGGCACCGAGATCGATGGTCTCGCCGCGGTAACGCAGCTCGACACCGCTGGCATTGCCGACGGTCAGGCGGAAGGGCGGCTCGCCCTCCAGGCTGGCGGTCTGCCCCGGCTCCTGTAGGCCGATCAGGATGCGCTGGTCGTTGGCGTCGAAGATCTCGGTCCAGGACTGTTCGTTGAAGGTCAGCTCGAGGCGACGCGAGTCCGCGGCGGCCGCCTCCTCGGTGGCGGGCTCGTCGGCGGCCTCGGCGACGGGGGGCGCGGCCTCGGCCTCGTCGGCCACCCCGGCCTTATCATCGGCCGGGGCGGCGTCGCCCTCGGGGACGACCTCGGCGGGCGTCGTCTCGATACCGGGCGCCTCGATACCGGGCGCCTCGACACCGGGCGTCTCGATGGTGGATACCTCGGGCTCGGGGCCCTGGTCGGTGGCCACCTGGCTGGACCAGTCGCGGCTCGGCTCGTTGGCCGGCGTGCCGTCGAGGCTATCCACCGCCACCGGCGCCTCGTCCTCGAGGCCGCCGAGCTCGTTACCGCCGCGGCTCTGCCACCACAGCAGGGTCAGGCCGACCAGGCCGAGGAGCACCAGCAGGGTGACCAGCTTGAAGAGCCAGGCCCCCAGCCGCGACGGCGGCTTGGTGACCTGCACCGGGGTGACCGGGCGTTCCGCTTCCTGGCTGCCGTGGCGGGCGTTGTAGGCGCCGATCACCGGGCCGTCGTCCATGCCCAGGAAGCGGGCATAGGCACGCAGATAGCCGCGCCGGTAGGCGGAGACCGGGACCTCGCCGTAGTCGTCCTCCTCCAGGCCGCCGATCACCGCCGGGCGCAGGTTGAGGCCGGCGGCGATCTGCTCCAGGGAGAGCCCTTGGCGCTCCCGCTCGGCCTTGAGCAGGGCGCCGGGAGAGGGGGTGCTGGACACCGCGTCGAGTGAGGGGTCGTGCATGTCGCTCATGACTGAGCATCCTTGATCGAGAGTCTGGGGTCAGAGAGTGCCATGAGGACGCAGCGGCGAGTTCGATGACGAGGTGGCGCCGCCTTCGGCGGCGCGAATCTGGCTGGCCAGGCGCTGGCTGGCGGGGGTGGCGCCGGCCAGGCGCATAAACAACTGCAGCTGCTCCCGGGCACGCGAATAGTTTCCCTGGGCGTACTCGAGCTGAGCCAGCAGGTAGTAGCTGCGCGGGGCGCGAGCGTCGATGGCCTGGGCGCGTTCCAGGCTCTGGCGCGCCGCGGCGATATCGCCGATCTCCTGCTGGCATTGGCCCAGGTTGGCAAACAACTGGGCACGATTAGTGTACTGGGTATCCCGGGAGGCCTGTGCCAACTGCTCGCAGGCTTCGCGGGTGCGACCACGCTCATAGAGGAAGGCCGCATAGTTGTTGCGCGCCCGGGTAAAGTCGGGAGCCTGGCCCAGGGCGCGCTGGAAGTACTCTTCCGCCAGGCGCGATTCGCCCTGGCGCTGATAGACGATGGCCATGGCCTGGAGGGCCTCCACGTCCTGGGGGTCGGCCTGCAGGGCATGGTCCAGGGCGGCCAGGGCGCGTGGCAGGTTGTTGCGCTCCAGGTAGCCCAGCCCCAGCTCGGTATAGGCCTCGACGGGCGAGGTGCTCGTCGTTTGCACCGCCTGGCCCGCGCAGCCCCCCAGGCCCAGGCTGGCAACCAGCAGCAGGGGGAGGACGAGGCGGCGTGGGGGTCGGGGCTGGATGGAACGACGGCTCATCGAATCCTCGCATGACGACTGAGTGGGAACAGGGCTCGGCGAGAGGCCGAGGCCTTGGCAAAAGGCCTCACCATCAAAGCGCCCCGCCCGGTTGAAGTCAAGGTGGCCGACGGCTCAGTCGGCGTCGATCTGGATCGACTGGATATAGCGTTCGTGACGCTTGGTGCGATCCTTGACCCGACCCACCAGCTGGCCACAGGCGGCATCGATGTCGTCGCCGCGGGTGGTGCGGATCGGCGCCGTATAGCCCAGTTCATAGAGCCACTGCTGGAAGCGCATCACCTGGTTGCGGGACGGCTTCTCGTAGCCCGAGTGGGGGAAGGGGTTGAAGGGAATCAGGTTGATCTTGCAGGGCAGCTCCTCGAGCAGCTCGGCGAGCTGTCGGGCGTGCTCCTGCTGATCGTTGACGTCCTTGATCACCGTGTACTCGATGGTGACCAGGCGGGTGTCGTCGCACTTGCCGAGATAACGCTTGCAGGCGTCGAGTAGGGTGCGAATGTTGTACTTGCGGTTGAGCGGCACCAGCTCGTTGCGCAGCTCGTCATTGGCGGCGTGCAGCGAGATGGCCAGGCTCACGTCGAGCTCGTCGCCGAGCTTGTCGATCATCGGCACCACCCCGGAAGTGGAGAGGGTGACGCGGCGCTTGGAGAGGCCGTAACCGTTGTCGTCGAGCATCAGCTTCATGGCCGGCACGACGTTGTCGTAATTGAGCAGCGGCTCGCCCATGCCCATCATCACCACATTGGTGACCGGGCGATTGGCGGTATCCCGGCGCGGGCCCACGCTGCGTTGGGCGACCCACACCTGGCCGATGATCTCGGCGGCGGTGAGGTTGCGCTGGAAGCCCTGCTTGCCGGTGGAGCAGAAGCTGCAATCCAGGGAGCAGCCGACCTGGGACGAGACGCACAGGGTGCGACGCTTGCCGTTCTCGGCGGGAATCAGCACCGTCTCCACGTAGCTGCCGTCTTCCACCTCCAGTACCCATTTGCGGGTGCCGTCGCTGGAGGTGCCCTCATAGACCACGCCGGGGCCACGGATCTCGGCCACCTCATTGAGCTTGGCACGCAGCGGCTTGGAGAGGTTGGTCATGGCCTCGAAGTCGTCACAGCCTTCGATATGGATCCACTTCATCACCTGGGCGGCGCGGAATTTCTTCTCGCCCAGCGACGCGAAGAAGGCTTCCAGCGCCTCGCGGGTCATGCCGAGCAGGTTGGTACGTTGGGGCGTGGTAGTGGTCATGGCGATCAGCGGGTCGGAGGAGGGAGGGCGGCCGGGGAGGCGGGGGACGTGCCCCCGCCCGGAAGATCAGCGCGGGCAGATCTCGTCGGCGCCGAAGAAGTAGGCGATCTCGCGCTCGGCGGACTCGGCGGAGTCGGAGCCGTGCACGGCGTTGGCGTCGATGGTCTCGGCGAAGTCGGCGCGGATGGTGCCCGGCGCGGCTTCTTTCGGGTTGGTGGCGCCCATCAGCTCACGGTTCTTGGCGATGGCGTCGTCGCCTTCCAGCACCTGCACGACCACCGGGCCGGAGGTCATGAAGCCGACCAGATCCTTGAAGAAGGGACGCTCCTTGTGCTCGGCGTAGAAGCCGCCGGCCTTGTCGTCGTCCAGCTTGAGCATCTTGGCGGCGACGACCTGGAGGCCGGCCTTCTCGAAGCGGGCGATGATCTCGCCGATGGCGTTCTTGGCGACGGCGTCGGGCTTGATGATGGACAGGGTGCGTTCGGTAGCCATGGGGCGTGTCTCCGTAATGGAATGGACAGGGTCTTCAGGATGGCGACGCGCCGCCTGCCCTGGGGAAGGGCAGGCAGCGCATCGGGCAAGTGGTTCGGCGGCGGGCGACCGCGAGGCGAGCCGAAAAGGCGCCGAATGGGCGCGCATTATAGCGGCTTATCGGCCGCCGGGACAATCGGCGCCGGTAGAGTTCCTTGTGCGCGCCGCCTCCGTTGAGGCTCGGGGCTATCCTGGGGATAGTCACTACGCGAAGACGCTGTGAACCCCTCCCTGGGCGCTCGACTTTTTCCTGCGGCGCTCTCGCATCCTGCTCCACTTGCAGGGCCGGGGTAGGCCATCCATGGCCTACCCGTTCGGAGGAATCCTCCTCACCCCTGAAAAAGACGCTTCGCTCCGGACTATCCCCAGCGCCCCTTAGCCATTCCAGCGAAGTGGCTTGGATCTTTGGCTCAGACGGTAAAGCTTTCGCCGCAGCCGCACTGGTCCTTGACGTTGGGGTTGTTGAAGCGGAAGAAGCGGTTCAGCCCTTCGTTGACGTAGTCCACCTCGCTGCCGTCGAGCATCTCCAGGGCCTCCGGCGCCACATAGACGGTGGCACCGTGGGCCTCGAAGGCGGTGTCCTCGGCCTCGGCCTCGTCGGCGAAGTCGAGCACATAGCTGTAGCCGGAGCAGCCGCTGGGCTTGACCGAGACGCGCAGGCCCAGGCCGTGTCCGCGTTCGTCGAGGACGCGGTGAATCTGTTCGGCGGCGGCGGGGGTGATCGAGAGTTGCGCCATGGGACTTGCCTCCTGCAAGGAAGTGGGGGTCAGCGGCGAAGCCGGGTCAGGGCGTGGCGGATCTCCGCCAGGGCCTGATCGATATCGGCCTCGCTGGTGAAACGGCCGAAGCTGAAACGCAGCGAGGCCAGGGCCCGGGCCCGGGGCACGCCGATGCCCTGCAATACATAGGATGGCTCGACGCTGGCGGAGTTGCAGGCGGAGCCGGTGGAGAGGGCCAGCTGGCGCAGGGCCATCAGCAGCGACTCGCCATCCACGCCGTCGAAGGCCAGGTTGACGATATTGGGTACGGCGGCCTCCAGGCGGGTATTGGCATGGATGCCGTCCAGGTCGGCGAGGCCGGCCAGGAAGCGCTCACGCAGGGCGGCGATGCTCGCCTGGTCCGCCTCGCCCTCCGCCTGGGCCAGGGCGAAGGCCTCGCCCATGCCGACGATCTGGTGCGTCGCCAGGGTGCCGGAGCGCATGCCGCGCTCGTGGCCGCCGCCATGAATCAGCGCCTCCAGGCGGATCTCGGGGCTGCGCTTCACATAGAGGGCGCCGATGCCCTTGGGGCCGTAGACCTTGTGGGCGGAGAGCGACAGCAGGTCGATGCCCTGGGCCGCCACGTCCAGGGGCAGCTTGCCGGCGGCCTGGGCGGCATCCACATGGAAGACGGCGCCACGGGCGTGGACCACCTCGGCCAGGGCCGCCAGGTCGTGGATCACGCCGAGCTCGTTGTTGACCGCCATCAGCGAGACCAGCTGGGTGTCGTCGCGCATCGCCTCGGCGACTTGCTCCGGGGTGATGCGGCCATCGCTCCCCGGGCTCAGCCAGGTCACCTCGAAGCCCTCGGCCTCCAGGGCCTTGGCGGTATCGACGATCGCCTTGTGCTCGATGGTCGAGGTCACCAGGTGGCGGCCCCGCCCGCGGTTGGCGCGCATGAAGCCGATCAGTGCCAGGTTGTCCGCCTCGGTGGCGCCGCTGGTCCAGACGATCTCGCGGGGGTCGGCATTGATCAGGTCGGCGACCTGGCGACGCGCGCCCTCCACCGCCTGCTCCGCCAGCCAGCCCGGCATATGGCTACGCGATGCCGGATTGGCGAAGGTGCCCTCCAGGGTCAGGTGGCGGCTCATGGCCTCGGCGACGCGGGGATCGACCGGGGTGGTGGCGGCATAATCGAGGTAGATAGGGGCGCTCATGGGCTGGATCGGGACTCGCTGCGAGAAAACGGGGCCGCTCAGGGCGACGAAGTGGCGATGGTGTCGTCGGCGTGGCGCTGACGCTGGCGATCGGCCACCCGCTGGACCTCCTGGCGGGCGATCAGGTCGGCCAGGGTGATGCCGTCGAGGAAGCCGTGGATCTGCCGGGAGAGCTCGCACCAGAGGTGGTGGGTCAGGCAGGTATCGCCCTGCTGACAGTCGGAGAGCCCCTGGCAACGGGTGGCATCCACCGACTCGTCCACCGCATCGATGACCCGGGCCACGGTGATCGCCTCCGGGGCCACCGCCAGCAGATAGCCGCCGCCGGGGCCGCGCACGCTCTTGACCAGCTGGGCACGGCGCAGGCGGGCGAAGAGCTGCTCCAGGTAGGAGAGCGAGATCTCCTGGCGGCGCGAGATATCGGCCAGGCTGGTGGGCTCACGGCTCGCGTTTATCGCCAGGTCGAGCATGGCGGTGACGGCGTAACGTCCTTTGGTGGTCAGGCGCATAGTGAGTGCACGCTTGGTGGCGCCGATCGCGCGCCACGAGTGGCTGTTGGCCCACCATTATGGGGAAGCCCCAGTAGAAGGGTCAACTATTCCCCGGTGCCGGTGGCCTTGTCGTCGGGCGGATTGGGGCGCGCCTGACGCGGCGATGGGTCGGCCTCCGCCGGCGGGCAGCAGCCGTCCATGTCCTCGAGGATCTCGGCGAAGTCCTCGTCGCGCAGCTCCGGCAGCTTGCCTTCCCGGTAGCTGGCATCGAGCTTGCGCAGGGTGGAGCACATCCGCTCGATGCGCTCGTCCACCGCATGCATGTGATCGAGCATGGCCTGCATGGAGCGCGCCATGGGGTCGGGCATGTCCTGGCTGACGCCATAGGCATCGAAGCCGAACTTCTTGCGGATCGCCTCGCGGCGCTCGGGGTCGAAGCTGGGCACCTCCTCCACGTCCGGCTCGTCGCGCTTGACGATCTTGCCGGGAATGCCCACCACGGTGGCGCCGGCGGGCACCGCCTTGGTGACCACCGCGTTGGAGCCGATTTTGGCGCCGGCGCCGACGTTGAAGGGGCCGAGGATCTTGGCCCCGGCACCGACGATCACCCCATCCTCCAGGGTGGGGTGGCGCTTGCCCTTGTTCCAGCTGGTGCCGCCCAGGGTCACGCCGTGGTAGAGGGTGACGTCGTCGCCGATCTCGGCGGTCTCGCCGATCACCACCCCCATGCCGTGGTCGATAAAGAAGCGCCGGCCGATCTTCGCCCCGGGGTGGATCTCCACGCCGGTGAGCCAGCGGGTCAGGGTCGAGAGGGTGCGCGCCAGCCACTTGAGGTTCTTCTGCCACAGCCAGTGGTTACAGCGATGCGCCAGCAGGGCGTGCAGACCGGGGTAGTTGGTCAGCACTTCGAAGAAGTTGCGTGCCGCGGGGTCGCGGGCGAAAACGCTATTGATATCTTCGCGCAGGCGTTGAAACATGCGGTGATCCTTGATGGCGATGGCTGCCCCTCCCCAGGGAGCGGCAAGGCGGCGTCGGCCTCGGTCGATGGACAGGCCTACGCCTTAATAGTGGGGCCCCGGACGGTGGCCTTCAACCCTCGCGGCGACGCGCCGCCTCGGCCTGCTTCTCGGTGGCGCTGAGGATGCCGCGCAGGATATTCACCTCCATGCTGTCGGGGCGGGCGCGCATCATCAGGCGGCGCAGCCGGGCCATCAACTGGCGCGGGGTGGCCGGGTCGTGGAAGCCGATGGTGATCAGGGTGCGCTCCAGGTGCGCGAAGTAGCGCTCCAGGTCGGCATGGCTGGCCGGCGGGGCGGTCTCGGTCATGCCCATGGGCGGCAGGGCGTCGTCGTCCTGCTGCTGGTCGAGCCAGGCCAGGCGGCACTCGTAGGCCAGCACCTGGACCGCGGTGGCCAGGTTCAGGGAGCTGAATTCCGGGTTGGCGGGGATATGCACATGGGCATGGCAGCGCTGCAGCTCGGCATTGGAGAGGCCGCTGTCCTCGCGGCCGAAGACCAGGGCGATGCGCGCCTCGGGGGCGGCCAGCTCCGCGGGGAGGCGCTCGCCCAGCTGGCGGGGGCTGATCATCGGCCAGGGCAGGGTGCGCGAGCGGGCGCTGGCGCCCACCACCAGGGTGCAGTCGGCCACCGCCGCCTCCAGGGTCTCGACGACGCGGGCGCCGTGGACCAGATGATCGGCCCCGGAGGCCCGGGACACGCTGTCGGCGGTCAGCACCTCGCAGCGCGGCGCCACCAGGGCCAGGTCGGTCAGGCCCATGTTGTGCATGGCGCGGGCGGTGCCGCCGATATTGCCGGGGTGGCTGGTGCCGATCAGCACGATACGGATGCGCTCTAGCATGGGGGTTACCTGGGGCTGCTGAATCCAAGGGGGCAGAGTTTAGCATGCCGACCGCCGGCGTGTGCGTGGCGCAATCCTCGGGTATCTGCTAGGATTCGCGCCGTCCACTATCGACGCCCCGCGTCCGTTCTTTAACAGTCACCGACTCCTCAAGGCCCGATCATGCATCCGATGGTCCAATTCGGCCTGCGCGCTGCCCGTAGCGCCGCCGAACAGTTTCTGCGTATCCGTGAGCGTATCGAGAACGCCCATGAAGAACACAACCTCGACCGGCTGCTGGAAGATACCGCCCGCAATGCCGAGACCCTGATCACCCGCCAGCTCGCCCGGGGCTATCCCGAGCACGGCGTGGCCGGCCGCTATACCCCGCACCGCGAAGGGCAGGGCGAGGGGCGTGACTACCACTGGCAGATCGAACCCTTCCACGGCTACTCCAACCTGGGCGTGGCCGGGCGTGGCTTCGCGATCTCCCTGGTGTGCCTGCACAAGGGCCGCCCGGAACATGCCGTGATCATCTGTCCCTTCAGCGACGACGAATACCTGGCCAGCCGTGGCCGTGGTGCCCAGCACAACGGCAAGCGTATCCGTGTGCCCAAGGCGTCCGCCATCGAGGGAGGGCGCCTGGCCCTGGGCCTGCCGGAGCTGTGGCAGCGCACCCGCCACTTCCCCGCCTATCTGACCCTGGCCCAGCGCCTGGGGCCCCAGGTGGAGGTGCAGCTGGCCACCGGCAGCGGCCTGCTGGACATGGCCGAGCTGGCCGCCGGTCGCGTCGATATGGCCTTCGTGCTGGGCCTGGAGGAGCAGGACAAGCTGGTCGGCAGCCTGCTGCTCAAGGAGGCCGGGGCGCTGATCGGCTCCCTGGACGGCGCCCCCAGCGTGTCCGCCGAGGGACAGCTGATGGCCGCCAACCCGCGCCTGTTCAAGGCGCTGATGCAGCAGCTTAAGCCGCACTTCTAAGCGCCGAGCGCCAAGCACCAAGAAAAACCGCCCCCATGGCCATGCCATGGGGGCGGTTTCGTTTGGGGTGCTTGCCGGCTTCCGGCGAGGCTAGGGCAGCTCTTCCGCCTCCGGATCTTCCTTCTTGGCCGGGATCAGGTCCTCGCGGTTGAGTTTCACCGCCAGCAGCAGGGCCGCGGACACATAGATGGAGGAGAAGGTACCGACCACGATGCCGATGATCAGGGCGATGGAGAAGTAGTGGATCATGTCGCCGCCCAGCACCAGCAGCGCCAGCAGCACCAGCAGGGTGGTGCCGGAGGTGGCCAGGGTGCGTGACAGGGTCAGGTTGATCGCCTCGTTGAAGATCGCCGGCATGTCGTCGATCCGCGAGGTGCGGATCGTCTCGCGGATGCGGTCATAGACCACGATGGTGTCGTTCAGCGAGTAGCCGATCACCGCCAGCAGGGCCGCCAGCACGGTCAGGTCGAACTCCCACTGGAACAGCGCGAAGGCGCCGACCACGATGATCACGTCGTGGATCAGCGCCAGCAGGGCGCCGATGGCGAACTTGTACTGGAAGCGGAAGGCCACGTAGAGCATCACGATACCCAGTGCCACCAGCAGCCCCAGGCCGGACTGGTCGCGCAGCTGGTCGCCCACCTGGGCGCCGACGAACTCGGCGCGGACCAGGTCGACATCGGTGCCGCCCTCGCGCAGCAGGCTCACCACCTGGTCACCCACCTCGGCGTCGAAGGCCTGCTGCAGGCGAATCAGCACCTCGGTGGCGGCGCCGAAGGTCTGCACCGAGACGTCGCGGAAGCCCGCGTTCTCCAGGGTCTGGCGCACCGCGTCCAGGGTCGGGGCGGCGGCGTAGCGCACCTCCACCAGGGTGCCGCCGGTGAAGTCGAGCCCCAGGTTGAGCTGCTGCAACAGCAGGGAGGCGAGCGATACCAGCAGCATCACCCCGGAGATCGCGAAGGCGAGCCGGCGCTTGCCCATGAAGTCGAACTGTCGATTGACTAGGCTTTTCATGCTCACCTCGTTAGATCCGGAGCGTCTTCAGCGGCTTGCCGCCATGGGTCAGGTTGACCATGGCGCGGGTCACCATCAGGGCCGTGAACAGCGAGGTCAGGATGCCCAGTGACAGGGTCACGGCGAAGCCCTTGACCGGCCCGGTGCCGATGGAGAAGAGGATCACCGCCACCAGCAGGGTGGTGATATTGGCGTCGACGATGGAGGTGAAGGCGCGCTCGTAGCCGGCGTGGATCGCCTGCTGGACCGACAGGCCGCCGCGCAGCTCCTCGCGTATCCGCTCGAAGATCAGCACGTTGGCGTCTACCGCCATGCCCAGCGTCAGGACGATGCCGGCGATGCCCGGCAGGGTCAGGGTGGCGCCGAGCAGCGACATGGCGGCCACCAGCAGCACCAGGTTGATGGCCAGGGCCAGGTTGGCGATGACGCCGAACACCTTGTAGCGCACCAGCATAAACAGCACCACCAGCAGCAGGCCGATCATCACCGACATCACGCCGCGGTCGATGTTGTCCTGGCCCAGGCTGGGCCCGATGGTGCGCTCCTGAACGAAGTAGATGGGCGCCGCCAGGGAGCCGGAGCGCAGCAGCAGGGCCAGTTCCGCCGCCTCGGTGGGGGAGTCGAGGCCGGTGATACGGAAGCTGTTGCCCAGCGCGCTCTGGATGGTGGCCAGGCTGATCAGGCCGCGCTCGGTGTAGGGCTCGCGGACCACCACCTCTTCACCATCCTCCAGCACCACCCGGTCGCGGGTCTTGTGCTCGATAAAGAGCACCGCCATGTTGCGGCCGATATTGGTGCGGGTGGCGCGGTTCATCAGGGTGCCGCCGGTGCCGTCCAGGTTGATATTGACCTGGGGGCGGCCGTTCTCGTCGAAGCTGTGATTGGCGCTGGAGACGCTGTCGCCGGTGATGATGACGTCGCGCATCAGGTCGGCGCTGCGCGAGGGCGCGTTGCGGAAGGCGAAGCGCTCGGTCTCGGCGTCCGGGGTGTCGGGGCGCGCCTCGAGGCGGAACTCCAGGTTGGCGGTGGCACCCACCACCCGCTTGGCGGCGGCGGTGTCCTGCACGCCGGGCAGTTCTACCACGATGCGGTTGGGGCCCTGGCGCTGGACCATGGGCTCGGCCACCCCCAGCTCATTCACCCGGTTGCGCAGGGTGGTGAGGTTCTGGTTGATGGCGTAGTCCTGGATCTCGTTGACCGCCTGCTCGGAGAGGGTCATGGCCAGTGACGCGCCGCGCCCCTCGCCGAGGTTCTGGTAGTCGAAGTCGGGGAAGTCACGGGCGATCAGCCGGCGGGCGTTATCGCGATCTTCCTCGTCGATAAACGCCAGGGTCAGGGTGCGGCCCTCGATCTCGGTGCCCCGGTAGCGGATGCGCTCGTCGCGCAGCAGCTCGCGCATGGCGCTGGCATTGACCTCGAGGCGCTGGGTCAGGGCCGCGTCCATGTCCACCTCGAGCAGGAAGTGCACGCCGCCGCGCAGGTCCAGGCCCAGGGTCATGGGGGAGGCGCCCAGGCCGGCGAGCCAGTCGGGGGTCGATTCGGCCAGGTTGATGGCCACCACATAGTCATCATCGACCCGCTCGGCGATCAGCTCCCGGGCGGGCAGCTGGTCGTCGGCATGGCGCAGGCGAATCAGGGTGGTGCCGCCATCCTGCTCGCTGGCCTTGACGGCGATGCCGGCGTCTTCCAGGGCGCTTTCCAGGCGATTCACCTGATCGGCATCGAGGGCCAGGTCGCCGCGGGCGCTGCTGATCTGGACGGCGGGGTCTTCCGGGTAGAGGTTGGGAAGGGCGTAGAGGAGACCGACGAAGAGGACCAGAAGTACGAGGAGATACTTCCACAGGGGGTAACGGTTGAGCATGCAAGCCCTGCCTTGTTGCTAACGCAAGAAATGGCGGATGCCGGGCGGGGGGAAAACCGCCCGGCGAGGCCGGGCGGTCGAGGATCAGATGGACTTGATGGTGCCCTTGGGCAGCACCGCCGCCACGGCATTCTTCTGCACATTGACCTCGGTGCCGTCGGCGATTTCCATGCTGATGAACTCGTCGCTCACCTTGGTGACGCGACCCACCAGGCCGCCGCCGATGACCACTTCATCGCCCTTGGCGAGGCCGCCGATCAGCTGCTTGTGCTGCTTGGCGCGCTTGGCCTGGGGGCGCCACAGCAGGAAGTAGAAGATCAGCACGAAGCCGACCAGCATCACGATCTGGGCGATACCGCCGCCCGCGGCGGCGCCGCCTTCGGCATGGGCCGGAGCGATAAGGAAATCCAGCATGGGTCAGTGTCTCCTGGACAGGTTAAGCAGATTGCCGCGGGGCCGTCCCCGCGGCGCAAAAAAGGCGTCGTCGGCTTACTGCGGTGCCTCGGGAACCGGCAGGCCCCGGCGGGCATAGTAGCGTTCCACGAAGTTCGCCAATGTACCCGCTTCGATAGCCCCGCGCAAACCGGCCATCAGGCGCTGATAGTGGCGCAGGTTATGGATGGTATTGAGCATCGAGCCGAGCATCTCGCCGCAGCGATCCAGGTGATGGAGGTAGCCCCGGGAGAAGTGCTGGCAGGTATAGCAGTCGCAGTCCTCTTCCAGGGGGCGGGTGTCATGGCGATGCTTGGCGTTGCGGATCTTGACCGTGCCCTCGAAGGTGAACAGATGGCCGTTACGGGCGTTGCGGGTGGGCATCACGCAGTCGAACATGTCGACGCCGCGCCGCACCCCCTCGACCAGGTCCTCCGGCTTGCCCACGCCCATCAGGTAGCGGGGCTTGTCGTCCGGCATCCAGGTGGGCAGGTAGTCGAGGACCTTGATCATCTCCTCCTTGGGTTCGCCCACCGAGAGGCCGCCGATGGCCAGGCCGTCGAAGCCGATCTCCAGCAGGCCGTCCAGGGAGCGTCGGCGCAGCTCCGGGTACATGCCGCCCTGGATGATGCCGAACAGCGCCGAGGGCGAGTTGCCGTGGGCATCCCGGGAGCGCTTTGCCCAGCGCAGCGAGCGCTCCATGGAGAGCTCGGCTTCCCGCTCGGTGGCCGGGTAGGGAGTGCACTCGTCGAAGATCATCACCACGTCCGAGCCCAGGGAGCGTTGCACCGCCATGGACTCCTCGGGGCCCATGAAGACCTTGGCGCCATCTACCGGCGAGCGGAAGTGCACCCCCTCCTCGGTGATCTTGCGCATCTCGCCCAGGGAGAAGACCTGGAAGCCGCCGGAGTCGGTGAGGATCGGCTTGTCCCACTGGGCGAAGTCATGGAGGTCGCCATGGGCCTCGATCACTTCGGTGCCGGGGCGCAGCCAGAGGTGGAAGGTGTTGCCGAGGATAATCTCGGCGCCGATCTCCTTCACCGAGGCCGGGGTCATGCCCTTGACGGTGCCGTAGGTGCCCACCGGCATAAAGGCCGGGGTCTCCACGGTGCCACGGGGGAAGGTCAGGCGGCCACGCCGCGCCCGGCCATCGCTGGCCAGGTGCTCGAAGGTCATGAAGCAGTCGTTACGCATGGGAATCTCGACTCGAAAACAAGGGGCTCAGCGCGTCTTGCGGGTGAGGAACATCGCATCGCCATAGCTGAAGAAGGCATAGCGCTCGCGCACCGCCTCCCGGTAGGCCGCCATCACGCTGTCATAGCCGGCGAAGGAGGAGACCAGCATCAGCAGGGTCGACTCCGGCAGGTGGAAGTTGGTGATCAGCGCATCCACGCAGCGCCACTCATAGCCGGGGTAGATAAAGATATCGGTATCGCCCCGCAGTGGGGCGATCTCGCCGCCGGCGCTGGCGCTCTCCAGGCAGCGCACGCTGGTGGTGCCCACGGCGATCACCCGACGGCCGGCGGCGCGGGCGGCGCGGACCTGCTCGCAGACCGCCTCGCTCACCTCCACCCACTCGCTATGCATCTGGTGCTCGCGGATATCGTCGGCGCGCACCGGCTGGAAGGTCCCGGCGCCCACGTGCAGGGTGACGAAGGCACGCTCCACGCCCTTGGCGGCGAGGCGCTCTAGCAGCGGCTCGTCGAAGTGCAGCCCCGCGGTGGGGGCGGCCACGGCGCCGTCGCGGCGGGCATAGACGGTCTGGTAGCGGTCGCGGTCGCTGAGCTCGTCGTCGCGGGTGATATAGGGTGGCAGGGGCATATGGCCGTGGCGTTCGAGGAGCTCGATCATCGGCGTCTCGCCGAGGAAACGCAGCTCGAATAGCGCCTCGCGGCGTCCTTCCACCACGGCGCGGATGCCGCCCTCGAAGTGCAGCTCGGTGCCCGGCTTGGGCGACTTGCTGGCTCGCAGGTGAGCCAGGCCGCGGTGGGCGTCCAGGGGGCGCTCCAGCAGCATCTCCACCTTGCCGCCGCTGGCCTTGTGACCGTGCAGGCGGGCGGGAATCACCCGGGTGTCGTTGAACACCAGCAGGTCACCGGGCTCCAGCAGGTCGAGCAGGTCGGGGAAGCGGCGATGATCCAGCTCGCCGCTGTTGCCATCCACGCACAGCAGGCGGCAGTCGCTGCGCTGCTCGGAGGGGTAACGGGCGATCAGCTCCTCGGGGAGCTCATAGTGAAAGTCGGCGCGCTGCATGGCGGTTCGGGCTCGTTCGGCTCGGTGGCAGGGAGTGAAACTCGGGCGCCGGGCACCCGGAAAAACGCGCCCTAGGATACCCTGTCCTGACCGCCAAGTCAGGCCGCCCGGTGCATTCGCGATTGACCTGCCCGGCCCGCCACGTATAATGCCACGCCGTTGCCGGTGTGGCGGAATTGGTAGACGCAGCGGATTCAAAATCCGCCGGGTGCAAGCCCTTGTCGGTTCGAGTCCGACCACCGGTACCAGATAAATCAGGCACTTAGCGGCGTTTCTCTCGTCTGTCGCACTCCTCCTCAGTGCTTGGTCGCAGTTTGGTCGCAGATGGCCGCATTCAGTCGCGGCAGCCTGGCAGCAATATCATCTAGCCCAGCATCGAACATGTGCGCATAGCGCGAGGTGACGATCAGGCTGGAGTGCCCCAGTAGATCCCGCACCGTGGTCATGCTCTCGCCGGCCTGGGCCAGCATGCTCGCATAGCTGTGGCGCAGGTCATGGAACCGCAGATCCGGCCGGCCTACTGCCACCCTGGCCTTTTCCCATACTGTGCGCAGCCGGTGATAGGTGGTCGCGAAGGGCAGCTCCTTCAGCCAGGGCCTGGCATCCTCCGGTACCGGCACCACTCGGGCCTTGCCGCTTTTCGTCTGGTCTGGTCGCAGCAGGATGCGACCACTGTGGACGTTCGAAGCCTCGAGGCTGAGCAGCTCCCCCTGGCGCAACCCGGTCAGCGCCGCCAGGGCAATCACCTTCTTTTCCACCGAGTTCCGGTCGGGGATGGCTTGCAGTAACTCGCCCAGGTCCTCGGTGGTCAGGTAGACGTGGCGCTCGTTCTTCGGTGACTTCTTCTTCAACTTGTCCCCCAGTGGCCGGTCCAGCCAGCCCCATTCGCGGTAGGCCAGGTTCAACACCCGCTTCACTACCTGGATATGGTTGTTGATGGTGCTCTGGGCCCGGCCCTTGCGGCGAAGGTCCCGCGCCATCTCCCGGGCCCGGTCGAGCGTCTCCTGCCCTAGCAGCACCCGGTCGCCCATGTAGTTGGCCACCGGGCGAATGGCCTTGATCTGGCTGGTCACGTCGTACTCGTCGATCCACCGCTCCAACCCCTCGAGGAAGGTGCGCCGCGGCTGGCGGCCCATCACCTCGCCGTGGAAAACGGCCTCGTTTAGTTCAGCTTCGCGCTTGGCGGCATACTCGCGTGCCTGGCGTTCCCCTTCTCGATCCCCCGTAAACGTTCGTTGATGTCGCTGACCGTTGTGCGTTTCCGTAACCACCCACCGGTCACGCTTTTCCCTGTATCGGACGGTGATTCCCATGTGTTGCGTTCCCCTGTCTGGGGGCCGCGCTTGCAGCCCTCAGCGTACCTCTCCACTGCGCTTTGCTCAAAGCGCACAGCAGTGCCTATCTGGACGAAACCGATACGGTGCTTGTTGCCATACACCCAGCTCAGGCTCATGCCCAGCCATTCAGCAACCTGCTCGGGTCTCAGTAGTGCTCTGGCCATCGCTGTTCCCTTCATTGGCTGGCTTGATGACCCAATCTTTGCAACCGTCTGTCAGCCGTGTACCGGCGATGCATGATGCTCTCGAATTTTTAAGGTTGGCTGTTGACTAAGATGGATTGGCGTGCTCTCGCCGTCCGGCGAATCTGGGTGGCCTCAGCCTGATGCTGGTGTTATAAAAACTAAATGGCTTGAGATGGGAGGTGGTAGAGACGTGGCGACTTTAGATCCTTGGTACCTGATCTTTGATAAAGCTGGAGATCTTGTTGACGCTTTATTGCACGAGCAGCCAAAAGGTGAGTTTGATGCGATTGATTTTGAAGGCACGATAAGTGACACCGTAGAGAAAATTGCAAGCGCGGAATTCAATCCTCAAGAAGATTGGTCGGTAATCATACGGCCAGTGAATAATGGTGAGAAGCTCGATGAGAAAATAGACCGCCATTTCGAAATTGCTGTACGTCAGTCAGTATATGTTCGTATTTTATATGAATATAACATGGGAAGAATAAAAGAAAATTATTCCGAGAGTTCACAGCCTGGAATGCTGATGAAAGTTGGAGAGACAATGCTTTCCGCTTTTGCTTGTGCTCAACAGCATGCCACGGCATGGCGGATTTTAAAGGAGGTTCGTAACAAGAGTTACGATAAGAGATCTCAAGCCGCGAATCAGATCAAAGCTGAGAAAAAATCAGAAAGGGAGTTATTGCTCCGTAGTTTGATAGAGCCAGCACTTGAAAGACTTCGCCCAAGTGGTAATTGGCGGAGCCATGTTTTCGCTGCACAGGTGATAGCAAAATATATATCAGAAATATCTTCTTCATGCTCCCTTCCTATCTCGGATAATGAAGATGAGCTTTCTGAAAAAATCGAGCGAATGATTTTCACGGAGTCGCGACTCAGGAAGGCTTACAATGAAAATGCAAAACAGCCGCTTGACGAGCCGGCGAAGACGCGAAAAATGAATATGCAGGTTAATTTTGGTGAGAAAAAGTAGAAGTAGGGTAGGAGGCACACATTTATGCCGCAGCCCTATTCCAACTGGATTGAATATGTGTGTACAGTGACGGTATTCACCTGACACATGCCCCCGTGGGTCTCTACAGTTAAGCAGTGTTTTCTGCCGTTTTCCTGGGTTCCTTTTTCGGTGTTTTGGGGAGCCCTTTCTTGAAGACGGCATAGGGCGTCATACCCTTCATGTTGCGCCCTTGGTGTGGGCGCTTCGTGTTGTAAACGACCAGGTAGTCCTCAAGGTCTTTCTGCATTTCCTCCACGGCTTCGTACCACTTGGTCCGACCCTGGATGCGGAAATGCTCGTCCAGCAGCGTTCGGTGTAGCCGCTCGACGAAGCCGTTACTCTGGGGCCGGCGTACCTTGGTGGTGCGGTGCTCGATCTCCTCCAGCTGCAGAAATAGTTCGTAGGGGTGTTGGTCCTTGCGGCCGCAGAACTCGCGGCCGTTGTCACTGAGCACGGTGCTGATCTTGGCACTGTGTGACTCGAAGAACGGCAGCACGTCGTTGTTCAGGACATGGACCGCGGTGATCGGCAGCTTGCTGGTGTACAGACGCCCCCAGGCGTAGCGACTGAAACAGTCGATGACGGATTGCAGGTAGACCTTGCCAACGCCCTTGAGCGTGCCGACGAAGAAGGTGTCGACGGCAACCAGCTCCCCGGTATGGTGGACCTCGATATGGCGTTCACGGAACTCCGGGCTGAATCGCTCCAGATGACGCACTTGGTCTTCGGTGAGCTCGATCTTCTGCTCACGTGTGGCCCGCTCGAGTCGCAGGAGGCGTTCGTGGCGAGTCAGCAGGTCATGGCGCCCCCAGACACCTCTCACACCGGTCGAGCTGACCTGGATGCCACACAGCGCCAGCTCTTGAGAGACCCGTACAGGGCCATGCGTCGGAAAGGCCAGGCTATGGTCGAGAATGGCCGCTTCGATCGCTTCACTGACTCGGTTGGGATGAGGGCCCCGCGGCCCGGGCAGTTTGTCGACTAGCCCTTCTGAGCCGAAGGTTTGGTAGTTGCGGCGGATCTCATAGAACTGCTGGCGGGAATAGCCCATCAGCTTGCAGGCCTTGCTGACGTTCTGTAAATCCTTGGCCAGCTCTAGGAGACTGAGCTTGCGTCGTGCTACTTTTTCCTCGGTGGTCATAGTCGTTTCCTCATGGGGTCATGGTCGAGCGTCAGACACTCGTCCTATAACCCACGAGGGGCACTATGGCCACTTTGCTTTCAACGGCCGACTGTCAGGTAAATACCATCACACCTCATGGCTTAAGTCCATTGGACAGGCCGGATTGCACCCTGCTTCCTCGGGCGCTTAGTACTTGCCGCCCCGTAGGGCGGCAAGGGAAAAAGAATATCAGAGCATGCTCAGGTCTGGCGGCCCCTGCCAAGGCATTAAGTCGATGTAGCGTGTTCGGTGGTGATTAAAAACTACCACCTGCTGATGGGCTATCAGCACATCTAGAGCGTCCTTGAGGCGCTTTCTATCACGCAGCGAACGTGGGGCTCGTTGGCGTACATCGTTGTACCGCATGATACGCCAGTTGAACTGCCGGAGCTCATTGAACCACTCGGTTAGCCGATGAGCATCTTGCTCTTCCTGGGGAGGTGGCATGAATACCTGCTGGAAGTGGCCAGAGTGATAGAGGCTGATATCCATTGCCATCAACACTGTCTCGGGGATGATCCCCCCCTCATGGCCCTCGAAAATGTGTATCAACGCCGCTACGCGAGCCACATTTTCCGCAAGCTTTGAACCATGATCGGGGCATGCCTCGTAATACCCGCCTGGGCCCATCTGTCGTTCGATCTCATTGGCCACTTGTACCCAGCAGGCCGCCCCCTCTTTTGTGAATTCCAGTACCTCACGCAGCGTGTCAGGCGCTTGAGTCAGAATCAGGTTCTCCTGCGTCAAGGTGGCCAAGCGTGCCTCAGCCTGCTCCCAGTTATCCCATGCCGGGGCACAATTCAACGAGTAGAAGCGCTGACCGCGAAACGATGGCGGTGCGCATACGAGGAAACGGGCAAGCATTCCAGAGTCCCTTGCCTGTTGACCCTGAGTTTCCATGTACTTTTGCAGGATGCCGGGCTGAACCATCAGCAGCAGCATCAGACGAGCATCGTCCAGCACGATATCTTCCTTGGTGGCCCTTGTAATGACCGTGCTACCGCCACTCCACAGTGAGTTGATGTGGCTGCGTGCCCGGTTCATGGCTCCCTTGAAGAAGACTTCCGCCTCGTCGGTGGCTAGGGCGGCGCTGGGGATGGCCTTTTCCAAGGCCGAGAATAGGGCTTCGGGCGTGGTGTCTTCATACAGCAGCCGGAACTCGCGGGGAGGTTCGGGCCTACGCTGATGCAGCTCTCGCAGCAATTGACGTTCACTCTCCGCTGTACCGCCTTTGGTCTGTTTGCGGTAGATTGCCTGCGTCAGCACCTTCTCCTCGGTACGCCACTCCTCTAGCTCCCCTTGGTAGGCATCCAACCGTTTGCGCCACTCCCTGCGCTGCTTGCGTTGCTCCTCTTGGATGGGATGCAGCACTTTGTCGGTAAGAGGGGATTTACCCTCACCCGATCCTGCCACGCCCAGTACGTTGATCGAGGTTGGCTTGATCGCACCATAGGGCATCTTCAAGTCGTAGCGTCCCTGAGCCACCATGCTGACCCCTGCTAGCAGGGTCAGAACGGTGAGATCCATCGACACCTTACAGTTCTGACTGAGCTCATTGCAGGATCGCCACAATAAAGTAGGTGCGACTCGTTGGGCATTGAAGTGGCCCGGAACAGGCAGTACCGGGTGGAAGGGGTGGTTCATTGTCACTCTCCTGTTGGGGGTGGGTGCCACAAGGCCTCGTTCTGTGGCAGGGCCGAGAGTGACGCTTCTAACGCAACATGGGATCAGCACTCCTTGAGAAACTGAAATTGACAAGGAGGGGTGTTGACATTGTAAGTAAAATGATTTCCAGAAATTAAGTGTCTGAGAGCGTCAGCGCAGTCGATGTGGTTATTCTGGCTACCAGTAGCCGGAATAACCGGTTCCTGGGGGATTTTGGGGGCTGCGCCGCATGCCTATGAGCAACTTGTTCAGGTAGTGCTTAATAAATGTGATAGAATGTTTTGTTATATAAATAGTCCTTTCATTGCCTTTCTTCTGGGCACTATTGGGCCTGCCACGTGCTTTGCCACCGAGAGTGGATGCCGTCTCGGGCTGTCGATAGGGGGTAATGGATTGGGGACTGACGCCGATGATGGTCTGATCCGAGCTTAGGTGGCCTGTCAGGTGGTCCAAGGATGGGGCTACTTCAGTTAAAAGCCTATCGGCGACTGCCCTCGTGACAGCGGATGCCCTGGGCGATCGGCTTGGAATAGGCCTTGCATAGATAGCTCGCCGCGTAGAACACCTGGGAGAAGGTCGCTGCGTCATCGCGGTGCAAGCAGTACACATAGGGCTGGCGTGTCAACTTGTCCGTGGCGACGTGAACCTTCCCCGCCATGTCGTGGATGGGCCAGCCAATCGCCCAGCTCCAGGCCCTGACACAGCGGTGGTAGAGATTGTCCAGCTCGTACCCCCCATCGAAGGAGGGGGAGAAGCTGCCCAGCGAGCAAAAGGCGTCATAGTTGAGCAGCAGCATCAGGTGGTAGTGGGGCTTGTCGCTGGTGTCCTGCTCTCGGGCCCATAGGTAGCGGATCTCGGTGTGGTACTTGGTGCCTGCCGCGTCGAGCTCCTTGCGCAAGGCGTAGAAGAAGCGACTGAGGCAGGCATTATCGGCGTGGATCGGTCCCGGTGGCATGTTCTGGGGGAATCGGAGGTCAAGACGGAACGCCAAGGTGCGGTTCTGCTGGGTGATGGTGTGCTGGAGTACCCGCAGGGTGGTCTCCAGGTAGTTCTCGATCTGCGGTCCTTGCTTACGCTGCTGGACCGGCAGCCCTTGGTACCAGTCATCGTAGTAGAGGCGGAGCTTGGGATTGTGGGGGTGACGCTTGGGGCTAGCCGTGAACATGGGAGTCTCCGGGGTGTCGCTCATGACACACGCGCACACGGCTCTCTCCGTCGTGAAGCGGTGGCTGTGGGTGAGGTCATTGGGGGGTATGGGTCTATCGTCGCTGGCCCCTTGGTAGGGGGACGTGGCGATCAAGGGACGTCAGCGCTTATGCGTAGCGCTATGGGGTGCTGGTCAGGTGGGCGCTTGTCTGGGAATCGCCTGTGGAAGGCGATCCTCTGTGGTGTCTGATCATCATGGGGGGTGATACTTCCTGTCGGTACTGTCATGGGCATGGCTGTGCTGCCATGCTTATTCCTCTGATGCTTTCTCCCTTTTTGGTAATGGGCTTCTCTGGCCTCTTCCTATGGGAGAGTCGGAGGCTCTGAAAGGCCTCCTCCCTTGGGGGGGCTACTCCTCTGTCCCTTCTGTTTTGTTATTACTATTGGGAATGGGGCCGCTGCCGCATATTACTATTACCGTCATAATGCCGACCTTGATGGTGGCATCATTACGATGCGATGCGTGATGGTCGTTGGTGTCTGTGTTGATGAGCCTTTACCAGAGCTGGAAATAATAATTCCATTTAATCAATAAGATAATGGAACCCCGTCGGGCTCACAATATCCTGCTAGCCAGTAAAAAAATGTTCAGACCTATATCACTCCTGCGAGTCGAGCCCTCCATAGGCTCGTTTCACCAGCACAGGAGATTCGATATGCCCCCACCCTGCTCGCGCTGTGACTCGCAGCGCGTGATCAACCTCGAGACCGCCCGCAAGCTGGGTACTGCTGCCGGCGCCCTGATCGGCACCGTGAAGGGAGCATATACCTCGCTCTATGCCCCCAGTCGCTGGATGACTGCCTCCACTTCTTTCCCCATGACCCGCATCGCCGCGGCGGTAGTGGCCGCGACATCGGGAGGTATCGCCGGCGCCGCTGCCGGGCAGCAGATAATGCAGTACCTCTTCACGCCCGGTGAGGGCACGCCCTGGCTGTGCCTGGGCTGCGGCCACGCTTTCCGCATTCTCGTCTGACCCCTGCTCTTTCCCTTCCCCCTATCCACCGGCGATCTGCCGGCTTTTTTCCTTAAGGAGCTTTTCCATGGCACACCAAATCGAACAAATGGCCTACGTTGGAGATACCCCCTGGCACGGTCTGGGGCAGCAGCTGTCCCGTCATCAACCGCTGGAGGTCTGGCGGCAGCAGGCCGGCATGGACTGGCACATCGAGGAGTCCCCGGTGCGCTTTATCGCCGAGGAGTCCGGGCACCTGGGCAGCATCCACTCCTTCCCGGAACAGAAGGTGCTCTACCGCTCGGATACCCGGGCACCGCTGTCGGTGGTCTCCCAGCGCTACAAGGTGGTCCAGCCCGAGGAGGTGCTGGAGTTCTACCGGGATCTGACCGAGTACGCAGGCTATGAGCTGGAGACCGCCGGGGTGCTCAAGGGAGGCCGCAAGTTCTGGGCGCTGGCTCGCAGTGGCCTGGGCACGGCCCTGAAGGGGCAGGACCAGGTCAACGCCTACCTCCTGCTGGCGACCTCCTGTGACGGCTCGCTGGCAACGGTGGCGACGCCGACATCGGTACGGGTGGTGTGCAACAACACCCTGACCATCGCCGTGGACGGCATGGCGCAAGGGGTGAAGGTGCCGCACAGCACCGAGTTCAACCCACAGCGCGTCAAGCAGCAGCTGGGCATCTCGGTCTCACAGTGGGATGACTTCATGTATTGCATGAAGACCCTGGCGGAGCGCAAGGTGAGCCAGGAGGAGGTGAGGACGTACTTCCAGTCGGTGATCTGCAACGCTGAGACGCCGCTGGATGATCCCTCCAAGCTGCCCAACGTCCGGGCACTCAACCGCGTCCAGAAGCTGTTCCATGGTGAAGGGCGTGGTGCTCGTCTGTGTACCGCGCAGGGCACCGCCTGGGGCCTGCTCAACGCCATCACCGAGTACGTGGATCACGAGAAGCGCGCCCGCAGCAACGACTACCGTATGGACTCTGCCTGGTTTGGCCAGGGGGCGAGCCTCAAGGACAAGGCACTGGAGTCGGCCATGGCGCTGATCGCCTGAACGGCTACATGGCCTGCGACAGCAGCGGTCATACACGCCCCCCAAACCATCCCATTCCCATCACGGCATAGCGCCCGGCCCACCACGGCCGGGCGTTTTTGTCTCTGGAGGATTCCATGTCATCGCGAATGTCATTCGAGATCTGCCGCGCCCTGACCCAGCTGACCCGCCAGTTGCTGGGGGCCGGTGAACGTGAAGCCCAGACCCATGTGCTGGCCAAGGGTCTGGTCTATCGCGTGGTCGTGTCCTTAGAGCCGGTACCCACCGAAGAGCTCCAGGATGTCATCAACCGCTACCTGTGAGGTGATTCCCATGGCAACACGCATTCCTCCCCAGAGCCGCCGGGGCAGTCAGCCCAACGGCCAGCTCACCACCGAGCCGACAACTCAGCCCCTGCAGGAGAGCACCGCGATCATCCAGGTGATCGAGCGGGCCGCCCTCAATCCCGAGGTCGATATCGACAAGATGGAGCGCCTGCTGCAGATGCAGGAGCGCGTGCTCGACCGCGAGGCGCTGATGGCCTACAGCGCCGCCATGGCGGCCATGCAGACGGAACTGCCGAGCATCGCCGAGCGGGGCAAAACCAACACCGGCTACTACGCGACCCTGGAGGATATCGTCGACACCGTTCGGCCGATCATGAAGAAGCATGGCTTCGCGGTGAGCTTCCGTATCCAGACCCAGGAGCGCGGTATTCAGGTTACCGGCGTGTTGATGCACAAGGACGGTCACCGGGAGGAGACCAGCATGCTGCTGCCGGCCGATACCAGCGGCAGCAAGAACGCTGTGCAGGCCTTCGGTTCCTCGACCAGCTACGGCAAGCGCTACGTGCTATGCGCTCTGCTCAACATCACCACCCGCGGGCAGGACGACAACGGCCATGCCGCCGTCCCGGTGAAGCTCGTCACCCCCTTCCAGGCAGGGCAACTCAGGCAGTTGATAGCGGCCTGTCCGCCCACGACCCAGGAGTGGTTCATCGGCAAGTACGGCAAGGCCGAGTACGTACCACGCAGCGACTTCGACAAGCTGCGGGCCTCTCTGCACAAGCGCGCTGTGCCCCGTCAGCAACGTCACTGATCTATCACCAGGTCGCATCCCCTACTTCCATCAAATACCCATGACACCCGCATACACCGGCGAGGGACTGCCCCTCGCCGCTATGCCGTCGTGTCTCGCAGGAGAATCGTCATGCAGATCCTGGCACTCGATCAGGGCGCGCCCGAGTGGCATGCCGCCCGTCTCGGCATCGTCACCATGTCCGAGCTGAAGACGCTGCTGGTCAAGGGAAAGGGGGCGGGCGGCTTCGGCACTGGGGCCATCAGCTACATGCACCAGCTGATTGGTGAGCGCATCACTGGCGAGCCCAGTGATGCCTTCCAAGGCAATGCCCATACTCAGCGTGGGCACGAGCTGGAGCCCGTGGCCCGCGAGCTCTACCATGAGGCCACCGGCCTACCCCGTCTGGAGCAGGTCGGCATCATCCTCAACCACGGGGTGGGCTACTCGCCCGACTGCCTGGTGGACAGCAATGGCCTGGTAGAGATCAAGACCAAGTTGCCCAAGTACCAGATCGAGCTGCTGCTGGCCGACGAGCTGCCCCAAGAGCACGTCGCCCAATGTCAGGGCGGTCTGTGGGTCAGCGAGCGGGAATGGATCGACTTCGTCAGCTACTGGCCGGGGATGCCGCTGTTCGTGAAGCGCGCCTATCGGGATGAGGCGCTGATCCGAACCGTCGCCGAGCGCATAGAGGCGTTCTACGAAGAGCTGGAGCGCCGCATGGCCTTGGTCATGGCGGCCTGAGGAGATACCCCATGAACCACCGCAAACTGAGAGCCGGCGAAGTCGCCGGCACCTATCGCATCACGGACACGGTCACCGAAGCGGAGCTCCTGAGCATCGCCAAGGCTTTTGCTCGTCGCCGACTGGCCAAGGGGCGCAAGATCACCCAGCCGGCGCTGGCCTTTGAGTACCTGCAGATCCTGTTGCAGGAGTACGAGCACGAGGTGTTCAGCGCCGTCTTCCTAGACAGCCAGCACCGTGTAATCAGCTTCGAGGAGCTGTTCCGCGGCACTATCGATTCGGCCAGCGTCTACCCCCGTGAGGTGGTCAAGCAGGCCCTGAAGCACAACGCCGCCGCCATGATCCTGGTCCACAACCACCCCTCGGGTGACCCCGAACCCAGCGACGCCGATCGGCGCATCACCCAGCGGCTGAAGGAGGCGCTGGGGCTGGTAGAGGTCCGGGTCATTGACCACATCGTGGTCGGCAGCGAGCGTTGTGTGTCTTTGGCAGAACGCGGCAACTTGTAGAACGCAAAGTCTGTTGGAGACCAGGGTGGATCGCGTCATAGCGCCGGTGCTGCCCTTGGGGGCGTCACTGGCGCTATGACGGATTCTTTTTTTTTTGGATTCTCAGGCTATATGCATGATGATCAGGGTGTCAGGTCCTCCCAGTAATGTTCGGCCCATTCGACCAGGCTCTTCTCACGCTCTTCTATCTGCTCCAGCGTCCAACTGCTGTATTCGTCAGCCAACTCGCGGGTGATAGCCAGGCCGGTTTGAGCGTACTCTTTCCTCTTCTCGGCATAGGGTTTTCGTCCCAGGCGGCTATTCACCGCTGGTGGTAGCACCACCAGGTTGCCTAGCCAGTGCTTAATCTCCTGCTGTTCCGGCGTGACTTGTTCGTAAAGTGCCTGCCATGCTGAGTCATCTTCCGGTTGCTGCGGCAGGATATGCTCAATGGAGCGCACGGCGCTGTCGCTCCAGATCTTGTTCCAAGAAGCGGTGCTGGGCTGATAACCATGTTCGGCTTCTAACCACCGCTCGCGGGCGTAGAAGAAATAGCGCAGCTCCTCTTCCCATCCTTCGTAGCAGTTGGCCCGACGCAATTCGGCAACTGCTTTAGCGGCGCTGAACTCACCACAGCCCAAGGCAATCAATGCCTGCATGGCATCTTGGTAAGCTGTCTCATCACCTCCGGAGGCATAAACCTGACAGGCCAGGCGCACATAGTCGCCCACACGGGTGCGGGAATCACGGCCACACATGCCATAGATGCGGAAGGTAACGTGTTCCCACTGCGTCAAGAGGCGCTCGCGATGGGTACCCTCGAAGCGGAGGGTAATCGCTACCGCCAGCAGGCGGGCATGAGCGATCTTGGTAACTGCTGCCTTCTGCTGATCGTGCAGCAGGCTATCCAGCGCTCTGGCCACTCGCTGCAGGAAGCGGGAGAGTTCTAGGGTCTGTGTTGGGCGGTTCGCCGCCAGCTTGCGGAAGGTATTTAGCGCATCGCTGTTGGCGAGGGTACGGCTGGTGTGGTCCGGGGTGATTAGGGTGGCGGCAAAACGTAGAGACTCTGAGCTCAGCCCCTGGCGCAGGCCGATACACTCGTAGATTCGCTGCCAGATATCGTGGAGTTCTCGCACCATTTCTTGCTGGTTGGCCGCGTGCTCAAAAGCAATTCCCATTAGCACTGCCTTGCAGCGGTCCAGCCAAGCCACTTCCAGACCACGGGTGTTGAGCACTTCAAACACCGTGTAGACCAGCTTCTCATCGTGGAGCTGGTAGTAAACGAAGCGCAGCCGATTTTTGATGAGTGCCAGTAGCTCCAGCAGCGTCCCTCCTGTCTTGGCCGGCCAGCTAGCGACGAATGTTTCCACCTCGGCAATCGCCTCGATGATGTTTCGCTCGGCGAGGGTATCAGCAGTCTCGACTTCAGGCCGCTTTCCGTGGCGCACGTAGTTGATGAAGTGATCATTGTAGTCGTGGTTGGTCTGCAGCAGCACCAGGGTATGGTCGTCATCCTTGACAAGCAGTTTTTCCAATGCAGGCTCAGAGAGCTGCTGTGAGATTGCCCGCAGCAGAAGAACCAGCGTGGTCAGGCGCTGCTGTCCGTCCACAATGTCGATCTGCTGATACTCATCGGAACCCAGTAGATATGGCCCGTTATCGACCCCGACCACCGTTGCCATGAAGTGAAACTCTTGCCGCTTCTGGTACAAGGTATGCAGATCATCAAAGAGATCGCGCCGATGCTCCGTCTGCCAGCTGTAGGGGCGTTGGTAAGGAGGAATACGGAACAGCCTGCCGTGCAGCAGGTCGTTAAGTTTGAGATTCTGTGGGTCCATGTTCATTAGATGTCCTCATTGGGAGCAGTGGTCGCGCTAACGAAGATGGTGCCACCGCGCTGCTACCTGTAGTGCCATATTTAGGTAATTCGTCACTTCGCGTAGAGGTTGCTTTCTTCAGAAACCGCTACAAAGGGCTACCAGTGTGGCCACGGATCGCCGTGATCATCTCGCTAATTGACTTGCGGAACGCGCCACAATTTCCCGTGCGGTATCCAGTATTTCTGACTGCCAGGCTTCGGGCGCCAAGACTTCCACATTGGACCCCATTCCCATCAGCCACCACAGGGTCTGTTGGTCATCGGGCACCTTGGCGGTCAGGCGCTGCCAGTCGCTGCCGGGCATAGGGTCGAGGCGCTGCTCGGCAGCCAGGGGCGTCTCGGTGAGCAGCCAGGCCACCTGAGGCGCTACGTCGGCGATCAGGGTCACGTCCTCGGGGCTCTGGCGGTAACCGAAGGCGCCGCCACGGATGTAGTCGTCGAGATCGAAGCCGGAAGCCTCCCGCCAGACCGTCTCGCTGAGGGTGGCTTCATCGATGCGGTGTAGGGCGAACTGGCGGATGTCGGTGTAGTCGTTCACCGTGGCCAGCAGGTAGGTCACGCTGTGGCGGCTGACCAGTCCTTGAGGATGCAGGGTGAATCGTTTCTCCTCCTCTGCGCTGCGCGACAGGTAGCTCACGTCGAGCGCACGCTGCTCCAGCAGCGCCTGCGTCACCGTCTGCCAGGTGGCCGCCGCCAGTGGAGCCGGCAGCAGCGCTTTGCCGTTGGGGATTGCGCGTACGCGCCGAGCCCACTGGCTCAGGCCATTCGCCTGCAGGTCGTCTAGCAGCTGCCGGGCATCACGGAACTGTGGGGTTAGTTGGCCGACCACCACCGGCGGCAGCAGCCCCTTCAGGTACTCCTCGGCCAGCACCAGCGTCAGAGCGCTGGGCACGTCCAGGGCCGGAAGGCTGCAGTGGAAGTCGCGATCGAAGTACCAGCGGTAGGGCCGCTGACTGTCGTCACAGCTCAGCGGGAAGTGCAGAGCCAGCTTGTCGCGCAGGTCGCGTTGCAGCGAGCGGGTGTCGATCTGGAAGCCTCGCTCGTGGAGCTTCTCCAGCAGCACGGGGGTCGAGATGCGCCCCGGGCTGCGAGGGATCAGCTGCAGCAGAGTCAGGTAGCGGAACAGGGTGTCACGGATCTCGGACATGGACGCTCCTTGTCGTGGGTAACCAAAGTGGGGCAGGGTAACCCTCGACACGCCGACTCACCAGCGGCCTAGTAGCCATGTCGCCACCGGCGTGGGTAGGTGAGGGCTGCCCAGGTGGCGCCTCACTAGCTCATGCACACGCTGCGCCCAGGTGTCGACGAGGGATGTCTCCGCGGTGACGACGAGCCAGGGAGGGGTATCCAAGCTGTGCTCGTGCTTGATCAGCGGATTATCGGCCAGCCAGGCGTACACTGCAGGCGGCGGCTGTCCGATACAGGCAGGAAACAGCACCGCTTGGGGTGACAGGGGAATTCCCAGCATCAGCAGCGTGGCATTGACTTCGTGGTCGCAGGCCAGGTGCCAGCGGCGTGGGTCCGCGCCGGGAGTCGGCTGCAGCCGGAAATGCCCCGCGGCGCAGTGCCACACCAGATGGGCTTGCACGAAGCGGCGCGTCGTGTCGTTCAGGCCGGCGCTCCACTCGGGGTTGACCAGCAGCCGCGAGCCATCGGTGGTAGCCGTCGCCACCTCGTCGGGCGCCCGCTCGATGGGCATCTCCTCGGCCAGCAGAGCCGTGGCGGGGTGCCGAGCGCGCCAGGCTCGTCGATCGGCCTCCCACTGCTGCAGTGCCTCGGCCCGGGTTTGGAGCGTTCTAGCAAGCACGCTCATCGCGCCATGTGATTCCGCCGCTCCTGCCATAATGACATCTCTCTGTCGTCTAGTGGTGGCCACCAGCGTCGTATCGGGATGCGACAATGGGCGTCGTATGCCGCGGAGACGGGTCGAATTGCCAAGATGGCGAAAGTGCGACAGGGAATGTCGCGTGAGCCGGACAGACTGGTCTCACCCGAGCCGCACCAGGCTGATAATTCGCCTTGAGGAGGGACCGCCCATGATCGATACCTTCACGGTCGATGGTCTTATCTACGAGTTGCACACCGATATCCAGCGAGGCGTCATTGATGGCATCGTCGAAGGTGTCAACCCTGCCTATCAGCCCGAGACGTATGGCCCCTTAGCCCCAGAGTGCCAGTTTCATGGCATTGAACACCGGCAGATCATACCTGGGTTGCCGCAGACGAATGCCATGGTGGACCGCTTCAACGGCCGTGTCAGCGACATGTTGGTGAAACGGCGCTATGCCTCAGGTGAGGCCTGGATAAGACGCTCAAACGTCACCCTTGACTGTAATCACTCTATCTCATAGAAGGTACTTCACCATCAATCATAGATTGCAGTAATAAAAGAGTGGCAGGTTAAATGGAAAGATTTTTCGCCGAGTGGGTGTTTGATCAGATAGTGTCTCCACTGGCGGAAAACATTCTGGGTTCTAAAGTTTTGTTGCTTTCTGCCGATAATCTCTTTTGTATATGTGGCGGGGAGGCTGGATTTTCCTCTATGTGGAATTTTTGGTATGGTCTAGGTGTTGTTTTTTTATAACTTTGAGGGTTTGCGATGAATGAGAAAGAGGTTTTGGATTACAAGGGGCAGGCTGCTATCGATGAAGCAGGTTTTTTGAAAAGCCGTGACGAAGGTGAGCTACCCCATTCTGCAGAAGAAGCATCTTCGGATGCTGCAGGGCAATATGATGCAGGTGGTATCAACGATGGCAGTCAGCCTTATCATGACCAGGAAACAAAAGAAGATGTGAGCGAGGAAACAGCTGAAGAAATAAAAAACCATGAGAAAAACTATTCTGACGACGGGTTTTGGAATAAAGCAACAAAATACGCAAAAAAGGCAGGGGAGAAGACCCTTTCTCCGGCCCTGAAATTGTACTATTCTGCAAAAGATCCTGATACTCCGACTTGGGCAAAGACAACAATGTACGGCGCCTTAGGGTATTTTATTTCACCTGTCGATGGCATACCAGACATAACGCCTGTACTGGGGTATACAGATGATGTTGGGGTTTTGGCAGGTGCAATAGGGATAGTGGCTGCACACATAAAAGACGAACATGCAGAGCAGGCAATGCAAACTCTTAAGCGCTGGTTCAGTTGACGCGTTGGCTTTGTTGCCCCTGGTTGTTCCGGGGGCTTTCCCTTTTCTTTAAATATATACTGTGCGTGTAAATATGGTCGCATTTCTCAGGCTCGGATTTTCGTCTTTGGCTCAGCTTTAGAGTGACTTTCTCTAAAGAAGCAACATCAACCCTTGTTAGCCCCCTAGCCTATGACTAGAATGCCCAGAATTGCACTCTTTTGACAGGTCGGGCAGGGGATGACAGAGCAGATCATGACCATCAAGGAGGTGGCGGGCTACCTCAAGGTCCACGAGCGGACTGTCTACCGGCTCGCCGCCAAGGGCGAGCTGCCGGCCTTCAAGGTCGCCAACGCCTGGCGTTTCCGCCAGCAGGATATCGATCACTGGATCAGCCAGCAGACGCGCTCACCTGCCGGTGCGGCCAACGGTGCCGAGACGGATCGCGGAGGTGAGACGTGAGCATGGCGTCGAATTGGAAGCAGATCACCCCCTCGGATTACGCTTGGGAGAGGGAGGCGTTGGAGTACCTGCGCGAGGCGCTGCCGGATCACGACCCCTACCGGGCCTGGTCGAATTTCGAGTTCATCGCCCAGGATGGCTCCATCAACGAGGTCGACCTGCTGGTCCTGACCCCTAAGGGCTGCTTTCTGGTGGAGGTGAAGTCGCACAGCGGTGAGCTGAGCGGTGATGCTAGCACCTGGGTCCAGGTAAAGCGCGACGGCCGCCGACAGTCGTTCGACAACCCGCGTCTGCTGGCCGACCGCAAGGCCAAGAAGCTGGCCTCTCTGCTGCAGGCCCAGCCCTCCAGCCGTAGAACCAACAAGGAACGGATCCCCTTCATCACCTCCATGGTGTTCCTCTCGTCGGAGAACCTGACGACTCGCCTGGAGGGCCCGGCGCGCATCAATGTCTGCACACGCAACGACGTGCTGGCGGCAATGACCGAGATGCACGAAGACTGGCCGCATCGCGTCATGACGCGCCCGGTGGCTACGCTTTTGTCGCGGGCCATGGAAGAGGCAGGGATCAAGGAGTCCAAGCGCCTGCGTCGCGTCGGCCAGTATGAGCTGACCGAGCTTTTCGACGAGTCGGATTACTACCAGGAGTGGCTGGCTCGGCACCTCGACGTGGGCATGGCCCGCAAGGTGCGCATCTATCTTACTCAGCACCGTCCGGTGGAGGAGGCAAGGCGGCTTCAGAAGGCCGCCGAGCTAGAGTTCCGCATCCTGGAAGGCATCGAGCACCCCGGCATCCTGCGCGCGCTGGATCTTCAGCAACACGACCACGGGCCTGCGCTGGTCTATGAGCACGACCCTGACGCCTTCCGTCTGGACCTGCTGCTGCGCAACAACGTGCGCCGGCTGGACACTCTCCAGGCGATCGACCTGGTGCGGCAGATTGCTGAGGCGGTGAAGTTCGCCCACGGGCAGCGTCTCTATCATCGGGCGCTCAGTCCGCAGAACGTCTACGTCAAGCAGTTGCCGGATGGCGAGCTGCGCTGCAAGATCGCCAACTGGTCCACGGCGACCCGCATCTTCGAAAGCGACACCCAACAGCTGAGCGTGCTGAGCCACCTGACCTACCTGGTGCGCGAGGAAGCGGGGCCCTACGTGGCGCTGGAGGCGCATCAGGGCCAGGGTGACGGGGTCCAGATGGATGTTTTCTCCCTGGGGGCCATCGCCTACCACCTCTTCACCGGCAGCAAGCCGGCAGAGAGCGACCTGGAGCTGCAGGACAAGCTGAGCCACGGCAAGGGGCTGCAGGTCACCGATGCACTTAACGGGGCCAGCCCCGAGATGCAGTATCTGGTGCAGTACGCCACTCATCCCGACGCCAGCAGCCGCATCGACTCCGTGGAGGAGTTCCTCGAGCTGCTCGACAAGCTGGAGCAGTCACTCGCCCATGCCGAGGGAGAAGTGCCCGCATCGCCCACCGAGGCTCAGCCCGAGCAGTTACTGACCGAGGGCATTCGCGTCATCAAACGGCTGGGTAAGGGGGCGTCGTCGGTGGTGTTCCTGGTGGACTACCAGGGCCAGGAGCGAGTCCTCAAGCTAGCGGTGACGCCGGACCACAACCCGCGCCTGCAACAGGAGGCCAATACCCTGGCCAGCCTGCGCCACCAGGCTATCGTTGGTTATCACGACAGGGTGGAGCTGGATGGGCATATCGGCCTGGTGCTCGACTATGCCGATCAGGGCACCCTGGCGCAGCGCCTGCGGCGCGAAGGAGCCGTGCCGCTCGGGATGCTCGAGCGTTTCGGTGAGGATCTTCTTGGTGCCCTGTTGCACCTGGAAGACCACGCCGTCTTCCACCGCGATATCAAGCCGGAGAACCTGGGGCTGCTCAAGCTGGGCGGCAGCCAGCTGCACCTGGTGATGTTCGACTTCTCGCTCTCCAATGCCGGGGCCGACAACATCACTGCCGGCACCCTGGCCTATATGGACCCCTTTATCCGTGATCCTGGCCGGCGCCGTTGGGACGACTATGCCGAGCGCTTCGCCGCGGCGTTGACGCTCTATGAAATGGCGGCAGGCAGCCTGCCGGGCTGGGCTGGTGATACCGGGCTTCCAGCACTGATCGAGGGCCAGTTGGAGATCGACAGCACCGTGTTTGATCCCAACGTGCGCGATCGGCTGACGGCCTTCTTCCACAAGGCGCTGACCCGCGATGTGCGCAAGCGCTTCGCTAATGCCGAGGAGATGATCAAGGAGTGGCGGCTAGTTTTCCTCAATGCCCAGCCAGCCACACAGTTTCCCCGCGTCGAGGCATCCGGCACCTGTCCCTTCCATGAGGCCTCGCTCGATACTCAGATCGGCCTGCTGCCGCTCTCCGCCGCCGCCCTGGATGCGCTGACCCGCCGCGGTGTGAACACCGTCGCGGACCTGATCGGGCTGAACCGCAGCAAGGTGAGAGTGTGGGTCGGCGTCAGCAGCCAGACCCGTGCGGATCTTTCCGAGGCGATCGGCACCTTGCAGGAACGGCTGCTGACCGAGCAGCAGTCCCGCGAGCAGATGCAGGGCAGCGATGAGCATGCCAGCATCGATCGCCTGTTTGGCATGGTGATGCCCGCCCGGCGTACCGACCCCCAGCGAGAGCAGTTCCTGAACGAGTACCTGGGACGACTGGATGGCGAAAAGCCCAGCGACAGCCACTCGGTGCACTGGCCGACCATGCTCAGCATCAGCGCCCACACTGGCCTCGAGACCAGTGAGGTGCGCGCCTTCCAGGAGAAGGTGATTGCCCTGTGGAGCAAGAACAAGTCGATCACCGAGGTCCGCGACGAGATCGCCGAGATTCTGGCCGACAATGGCGGCGTGATCACCGCACTGGAGATCTCCGAAGCGCTGCTGCTGCGCCGTGGTTCCCTGCAGGAGAGCCCGCTGCGCGAGCGCTGGGCCCAGGCCGTGGCGCGTGCCGCCGTGGAGACTGAGCTCGCCAAGCAGGAGCCGCGCTGGATCATTCGCCGCATCGGGCGTCGTCTGGTGCTGGCCGACAACATTCAGGGGCGTGGCGAGGAGCTCGCCGATTACGCCGAGGCGCTGGGGCAGCTCGCCGACGAGTGCGCGGAGCAGGAGACCCTGCTGTCGCCCAGCCGTACCCTCGACAAGGTGCGCAGCGTGCCCGCACCGGAAGTCTCCAAAAGCCTGAGCAATGCCCGCCTGTTGCGCCTGGCGGCAGCGGCGTCGCAGAAGGCCGCGCTCTCCAGCCGGGCCGAGTTCTATCCCATCGGCATGAAGGCCCCGCGTGCACTAGAGCTGGCCCAGGGGGCGCTACTCGGCAGCAAGGCGCTGACCGTGAAGGAGGTCCAAGAGCGCGTGCAGGGTCGCTACCCAATGGCTGAACCCCTGCCGGGCAGGCCCCAGTTGGACGACCTGATTCGCAGCTTGGACATGGGCTTCGACTGGGATGGTGACTACGAGATTCCTGGCAAGCGGCGGGGCGCCTACTGCCTGCCGCTGGCCAATTTCAGTACCAGTGGTACCCGCAGCCTGAGCCAGAGCCACCTCAGCAGCAGCGATGAAGGTCCTGGTGTCACCCTGCAGGACGTCAAGGCCCTGGAGCAGTCGATCGACAACGCCCTGGAAGGGGCTCGCTTCCTGGCGCTGACCGTGCAGCCTCGCAAGTGGGAGCAAGCCAAGGCCAAGCTGCGGGCCAACTACCCGCTGATGCTGATCAGCTTCGACGAGCTACTGCTGCGTCATCTGCATCGGCTGTGCGACAGCATGAAGCGCCCGCCGGACTGGTCCGTGGTGCTCAAGGCCGATGCTGCCGAGCGCACCAGCCGCGACTGGCAGAATCTGCAGCGCCTGGTGGCCCGGGTGCTCCCGGCCATGGCCGATGAGATTCGCCAGGCCGGCCAGCCGGTGCTGCTCACTGAGCCCGGCCTGTTGGCCCGCTATGAGCTGGTCACCACCTGGCTCAACGATCTGCGTCAGCAGCTAGTGACCTCCGCTGGCGATGGTGCCACCACCCATGCGCTGCTGCTACTGATTGCCGCCGATGCCCAACACGATGGCGCCACCATCGATGGCGAGACCGTCCCACGTGGGGCCGGTACCCGCGAATGGGCAAGGATTCCCAGCATCTGGCTGGAGAGTGACACCTTGGCCAGCGTGGCCGTGGCCTAAGGAGCGAGGGAATGAAACTCACACAGCTGTCGCTGGAGAACTTCCGGCACCTCGCCCACTTCGAGACAACGCTGGATGAGCGCTTGACGGTGCTGGTGGCCCGCAATGGCCAGGGCAAGACGACCGTGCTGGATGCCATCGCCGTGCTGCTGGGCTCCTTCGTTGGCGCCTTCGACATGGGCAAGGGGCGTCATATCGAGCGTTCCGATGCGCGGTATCGGCGCCAGGGCGAGGATGCCGAGCAGGAGCAGCAGTATCCGGTGCGCGTGGCCGCCACGCTCACCGGCCTGGAAGACGATCAGTCGACCTTGATTGCCCGTGAGCTAACTGGCCCCAAGAACCGCACCACCGTGAAGGATGCCGCTCCCCTGGCACAACACGGCAAGGGGCTGATGCAGCAGGTGCGTGACCTGGAATCGGTCACCCTGCCCCTGGTGAGCTACTACGGTACCGGTCGGTTGTGGCGGACTCACAAGAACCTCAAGCGCAAGGCGATGCTTAGCGAGAGTCGTACCTTGGGCTACGAGGATTGCCTGACCTCGGCCTCCAACTACTTGCAGTTGCAGGAGTGGATGGGCAAGGCCACCCTGGCTGCAATACAGCAGATAAATCGCAATTCTGGCACCTTCTCTCGGTTAGTGGGCCAGCTTAATGGCGTACAACACGCTGTCGATAAGGTGCTCGAGGCCGAGGGCTGGTCGGGCATCCACTACAGCCTGACCCATGAAGAGCTGGCCATGCAGCAGGAACGGCAGGGCATCCTGCCGGTCAGCCTGCTCAGCGACGGTGTGCGCACCATGGTCTCCATGGTTGCCGATATGGCCTGGCGCTGCGCCAAGCTCAACCCCCACCTCGGTGCTGATGCAGCCAAGGAAACCCCGGGCATCGTGTTGATCGACGAAGTCGACCTGCACCTGCATCCAGCCTGGCAGCAACGGGTTATCCAGAGCCTCGTCTCCACCTTCCCAAAGGTGCAATTCATCGTCACCACCCACAGCCCTCAGGTGCTGACCACGGTCTCCCGAGAGTGCATCCGCCTGATCGATACCCAGTGGGACGAGGAGGGTGAGGAGTGGGCCTGGACGGCCGCTGAGCCGGACTATCAGACCCGCGGCGTGTCCAGCGTGGAAACACTCTCCAAGATCATGGGCATCGACCCAGTTCCTGATGTGGAAGAAGCGAGGATCCTGGCCAAGTATCGCCAGATGATCGAGCAGGGCAGAGCAGATACAGACGAGGCCTTCGCCTATTACCAGCTTCTGGTGGATCATTTCGGCATTAATCACCCAGAAATTCTCGAGTGTGAGCGTCTGGAGCGTTTTCAATCGATGAAGCGGAGGATGAAAGGCAGGGAGCCCGCATCGGATGCATAAGCTGGTTAGACCCGAAGCTCCCAAGTGTTTGTCCCGATTTCGGCATGGTCGTGATAACTGGCGTAGAGACGTCAGCTTCGACGACAAGAGGGAAATATGGGAAAAGCTGGAGGCTATGCAGGGACACCGCTGTGCCTATTGCGAAGACAAGCTGCCAGAGGATAGGCGGCATATCGAGCATTTCCGCCAGCAGTCCAGCCACCCTCAGGGCGCCTTTCAGTGGGACAACCTATTTGGCTCCTGTGAAAAGCAAGAAAGCTGTGGCCGGCGCAAGGACAGAACTACCTACCGTGATGGCGATATCCTCAAGCCCGATGTCGATGATCCGGATGACTACCTGCAGTTTCTGGCCGATGGTCGCATCGTGCCGCGCAACGACCTGTCGGCCCGGGAGCATCACCGCGCCGAAGAGACGCTGCGTGTGTTCAATCTCGATCATGAGCGCGGCGCCCTGCGCCAGATGCGCCGGTCGGCAGTGCAGGGCTACCTCGGAACGGTGGAGGACCTGCAGGAATGCGCTGAGCTGGACGAAGATCTGTACTTCGAGTACCTCCACGAAGAACTCGAGGCGATTGCCGGGCAACCGTTCGAGACGGCCATCCGGCATCTGCTGATGGCGCACTGAGCGCCGCACAATGAACACGTAGGGAACCGGGAATGATTGATCGCGAGAAGCTGCTGAGCGACCTCAAGGGCGAGCTGCCGAAGATCGAGGCGGATATCCTCCACTACAGCGAGCGCCGCGCCGAGCTGGGCCAGCACCTGCAGGAGGAGTACCAGAAAGCAGTGGAGGCTGGCCGTACCGCCGAGCACTTCGTTGCCTGGCGGGAAGCGCAGATCACCCAGGCCGCCGCAGCCTGGGTGCTGACCTGTGTGTTCGTGCGCTTCCTGGAGGACAACGGCCTACTGGATGAGCCGGTGCTCTCCGGCCCGGTATCCCGCGAGGATGGCAGCCGCCCCTTGGCCCATGCCAAGGAGCGCATCACCCACCATTTCAGTGAGCATCCCGCCCACGCCGAACGCGAGTACCTGCTGGCCCTGTTCCGCGAGCTCGACCAGTTCCCGGTAATCGATGCGCTGCTCGACCCGCGGCATAACCCGCTTTGGCAGATCCCGGTCTCCGACGACGGTGCCAAGCGCCTGGTGGACTTCTTCCAGCGCATCGACCCGGAGAGCGGCGAGCTGGTCCATGATTTCACCGACCCGGAGTGGGACACCCGATTCCTGGGCGACCTCTACCAGGATCTCTCCGAGGCAGTGCGCAAGCGCTATGCGCTGCTGCAGACGCCGGAGTTCGTGGAGGAGTTCATCCTCGACTACACCCTGACTCCGGCCATCGAGACCTTCGGCCTGGAGGGGCTGCGGCTGATCGACCCAACATGCGGCAGCGGCCACTTTTTGCTCACCACCTTCGAGCGGGTGTTCGATGCCTGGCAGCGTCGCGAGCCGGCCACCAACGCCCGCCACTTGGCTCAGCGCGCCCTGGACGTGGTGCACGGGGTGGATATCAACCCCTACGCCATCGCCGTAGCCAAGTTCCGCCTGCTGATCGCTGCCCTCAAGGCGGCTGGCTCCGACAAGGTCCGCAACGCCCCGGACTTCGATTTCCACCTGGCGGTGGGCGACTCCTTACTGCACGGCAAACGCCATGAGTCCCAGGGGCAGGGCCTGCAGCTCGATACCTTCGACGACTCGCTCAAGCACGCCTTCAAGACCGAAGACCTGACCAAGCTGAACCAGATTCTGGGGCAGCGCTACCATGTGGTGGTAGGGAATCCGCCCTACATCCTCGTCAAGGATAAAGTGCTTAATCAGGCGTATCGGGATAAGTACCCCTCATGCCATATGAAGTACTCTTTGGGTGTGCCCTTCACCGAGCGTTTCTTCGATCTGGCACTGCCTATGGAAGGTAATCAGTCCGCTGGTTATATGGGTATGATTACTGCTAATAGCTTTATGAAGAGGGAGTTTGGTAAAAAGCTTATTGAAGGTTACTTGCCTAAAAAAGAGCTTACCCATGTAATCGATACTTCAGGAGCCTATATTCCTGGGCATGGCACGCCTACTGTTATCTTTCTCGCACGTAATCGCCAACCAATGCATGACAAGGTCCGTGCAATTCTCGGGATCCAAGGTGAACCCGGCACCCCGAAAGTAGCTGCAAAAGGAAAGGTGTGGAGTTCCATTGTTAATCTTTTGCACACCCCTGGAGTGGAAAATCAGTTCGTTAGCTGCGTAGATCAGGAAAGGTCATTGTACGCTTCCTATCCTTGGAGTCTTTCCGGTGGTGGTGCAACAGATTTGAAAGAAATGATAACAGGGAGGGTGGAGAAAACTTTAGGTGAAATCAGTGGCTCTATTGGATTTTCGTGCATTACAGGTGAAGATAGTGTGTATGTCGTTCCTGAGAAATATGCAAAAAGGTTAGGGTTAGAGTTTAGGGAGTTCTCTGAAGGCGACGCAATAAGGGATTGGGCGATTGCCTCAAGAGAAGTAGTTCTGTTTCCCTATCAAGAGAAAGATCGGGTTATACAGCATGTAGATACATCAGGCATCGATCACTATTGGCGTTTTCGAAGCATTCTGCGTGCTAGGAAAATTTTCGGGAAAACTCCCTTTGAGCATGGGTTTGGGTGGGGTAAATTAATTCACTTTTCTCAAGATAGATATTTTTCTGATCATCTAATTCCCTTTGCTTTTGTGGCTACTCATAATCATTTTATGCTTGGCCATGGTGGTAGGATCTTTAAACAATCGGCCCCTGTTGTTAAGCTTTTGAAGGGTGCTGGGGAGCATGATTTTTTATCTCTTTTGGGCCTAATGAATAGCTCCGTGGCTTGCTTTTGGATGAAGCAGGTGTTTCACAACAAAGGTAGCACTGTAGATAATAAAGGGGCCCGCCAGACAACGGTGGCATTTGAGAATTTTTATGAGTTCACTGGAACAGGGCTAAAGAGTTTTCCTGTTGTCAATGACCCCGGTAGGGAAGTTTTTGCATTATCTAGCACATTGGATCAGCTTGCTAAACAGCAACCTAGCCATGAACCTGAAAATGCGCTGCTTGAGAGTGCGCTATCCCTCCAAGGCGCGCTTGAAAAAGCAAGGACTGAAGATTCTGCATTATGGTCGCAGATGATCGCTCGCCAAGAGGAATTAGACTGGCATTGTTACCGTCTCTATGGCTTGCTGGACGACGATCTCTGCTATCAGGGCACGCCACCGCCCGTTAAGCTAGGCGAGCGCGCCTTCGAGATCGCTTTGGCCCGCCGTATGGCAGCCGGCGAGACCGAGATCACCTGGTTCGAACGCCATCGCAGCACCCCGATTACCGAGATCCCCGATCACTGGCCGGCGGATTACCGTGAGCTGGTGGAGCGTCGCCTCCAGGCTATCGAGGAGAACCGCTGGGTCAAGCTGGTGGAGCAGCCGGAGTACAAGCGGCGCTGGAACCGCGAACCCTGGGAGAAACGTCAGCAGCGTGCCCTCAAGGAGTGGCTGCTGGATCGCCTGGAAGAAGAGGCCAAGGCCAACGGTCCCGAGCTGATCACCGGCGCCCAACTGGCCGACCGAGTGCGCCATGATGAGAAGTTCCAGCAGGTCAGCGAACTCTATACCGGCAACCCTCTGTTTGACGCCCAGCAACTGGTCACCGAGCTGATCGCCGTCGACGAGGTGCCGCAGATGGCCCCGGCGCGTCTCAAGCCCGCGGCGATGAAGAAGTTCCGGGCGTGGCAGGAGACCTGGGACAAGCAGCGCCAGGAAGATGCTATCGACGCCGAGTTTGGCGTGGCGGAGCCGCTGAGCCCCGAAGACGCCGAGAATGCCGAGAAGGTGAAGGCCTACAAGGCTGCGCAGAAGCAGGCCGAGGCCAGGAAAGCCGCCGAGGTGGGCACCATCCCGGTGCCCCCCAAATATGCCGCCACCGATTTCCGCAAGGGCAGCTACTGGTCGCTTCGCGGCAAGCTCGACGTGCCCAAAGAACGCTTCTTCAGTCTGCCGGGCTGCGAGAAACCCGGTGACAGCACTCCGGTGATCGGCTGGGCGGGCCTGGATCATCTGCAGCGCGCCCAGGCCATCGCCGGCTGGTACATGGATCGCAAAGACCGGGACGGCTGGGAGGCCGACAAGCTGATGCCCATGCTGGTGGCCCTGGAGGAGTTGATCCCCTGGCTCAAGCAGTGGCACAACGAGCTGGACCCGGAGTACGGCGAGCGCATGGGTGACTTCTACGAGGGCTTCCTGTTCGAGGAGCTGCGTCAGCTCGAGCTCACCCGCGACAACCTGCTGGCTTGGCAGCCTCCGGCCGCCAAGCGTGGCCGTCGCCGCAAGACCACCAGCGCCTGATAGGGAAGGAAGGGTACCGATGATACTGATCAAAGAGCTGATCGAGATTCCCGAGAAGGTTCAGCGCGGGGATTTCGTGCTCAACCTCTCCCAGGGGCTGGAAGGCGACGCCGTTCACCAGACCCTGGCCCAGTATGTGGTGACCCCGCAGCTCGCCAAGGCTTTCGATGAGGCCCTGGCCTTCATCAAGAGCACCGTGGCGGACAACCAGAACCGCCAGAAGGGCGCCTATCTGCACGGCAGTTTCGGTAGCGGTAAATCGCACTTCATGGCGGTGCTGCACCTGCTGCTGCAGGGCAATCCCGAGGCGAGGGCGATCAAGGAACTGGCGCCTACCGTCAGCCGGCACGACGACTGGCTGCAACAGCACAATATCCTGCTGGTGCCGTACCACATGATCGGGGCGCCCAGCATCGAGGCGGGCATCCTCGGCGGCTATGTGCGCTACATCAAGAAGCGTCATCCGGAGGCTCCCCAGCCGGGCTTCTACCTGAGCGACCGGCTGTTCCGCGATGCGGAGGGCATGCGCAGCAAACTGGGTGACGACAAGTTCTTCGAGATCCTCAACCAGGAGGATGCCGGCCCAGTTGGTGACGATGGCTGGGGCGAGGTGGGTGACGAGCGCTGGACGCCGCAGAGCTTCGAAGCGGTACTGCAGGGGCGGGCCAGCATGGAGGACCATACCGCGCTGGTGTCGGCGCTGGTGGGTACCTTCTTCCAGTCCATGAGCGATCTCGCCAACGCCTCCAGCGACGAGCTGAAGTCGGGCGAGAAGGTGGGCTACGTCGATTTCGACGAAGGCCTGCGCATCATGACCCAGCACGCCAAATCGTTGGGTTACGATGCCGTGGTGCTGTTCCTCGATGAGCTGATCCTGTGGCTGGCCAGCCATATCTCCGACCAGCAGTTCATCGCCAACAACATCCAGAAGGTGGTGAAGCTGGTGGAGCCCAGCGAGCCCCGTGCGCTGCCCGTAGCCAGCTTTATCGCCCGGCAGCGCGACCTGCGCGAGTTCGTCGGTGAGCAGACGGTGGGGGCCGACCAGGTGGCCTTGAGCGACTCCCTGAAGTACTGGGAGGGTCGCTTCCACACCATCAAGCTGGAAGACCGCAACCTGCCGGTGATCGCCCAGCGGCGTCTGCTCAAACCCAAGGATGAGGCCGCGCGTCAGCAGATCCAGCAGGCCTTCGATGCCATCGACAAGGGCCTGCGCGATGAGGTGCACAACATCCTGTTGACCTCCCAGGGTGACCGGGAGATGTTCCGTGAGCTCTACCCCTTCAGTCCGGCACTGATACAGGCCCTTGTCGCGCTCTCCTCGGCGCTGCAGCGCGAGCGAACCGCCCTGAAGGTGATGCTGATGCTGCTGGTGGAGCAGCGCGATACTCTGGAACTGGGCGGGGTGATCCCGGTGGGGGATCTCTACGACGTGATCGCCTCCGAGGCGGAGCCCTTCTCCGAGCAGATGCGTGCCCACTTCGAGAACGCCAAGCAGCTATTCGAGCGCAAGCTGATTCCGATGCTCGAGGCGGAGCATGAGATCAGCTACGCCGAGTTCCAGGCGCTGCCGGTCGGGGATGCCAAGGCACGGACGTTCAACAACGACCTGCGGCTGCTCAAGACGCTGCTGCTGGCGGCACTGGTGCCCGAGGTGGAGTGCTTCAAGCTGCTCACAGCCAACAAGCTGGCCGCCCTCAACCACGGCACCATCAAATCGCCGATTCCCGGGCGCGAGGCCCAGGCGGTAATGACCCGCTGCCGGAAATGGGGTGGCCAGGTCGGCGAGATCAAGATCACCGACAACAGCAACAACCCCACCATTGCCATTCAGATCGCCGGGGTCGATACCGAAAGCATCCTCGAGCAGGCACAGATTCACGATAACCCCGGTTCGCGCAGTAAGATGATCAAGGACCTCGTATTCGAGGCCTTCGGCATCCACGACGACGGTCAGCTGTTCATCGAACACCGCTGGCTGTGGCGCGGTACCTGGCGACATGTCGATGTGCTGTTCCAGAACATCCGCGAGATCGACGACTTCAACACCTTCGAGGCCAACGGCGACGACTGGAAGCTGATCGTCGATTTCCCCTTCGATACCGGCAACCATTCGCCGGCGGATGATCGGGCACGGGTGCAGGAGTATCTCGACGCCGATAGAAGCTCACGCACCCTGTGCTGGCTGCCCTATTTCCTAAGCCAGCCGGCCCAGCGGGACCTCGGCATCCTGGTGCGACTCGACTATGTGCTGAAGAGCGACGACCGTTTCAGCTCCTTCAGCAAGCACCTCACCCCGGTGGATCGCGCCCAGGCCAGAACCCTGCTGGAGAATCAGCGCAGCCAGTTGCAGCAGCGCCTTAAGGACTGCCTGCTGGGGGCCTACGGCGGCAGCAGCGCCATCCCAGGTACCCTGGATGACTCCGTGACCATCGACGAGCAGGTGATGTCGCTGGAGCCGAGCTTCAAGCCACGCCTGCCTCACGGCGTGAACCTTGGCCAGGCCTTCGAGCAACTGCTCGACCAGGCCCTGCGCTTCCAGTACCCCGAGCACCCTGAGTTCAAGACCGAGGTGCGGGTCAACGACCTGGGCAAGGTGCTGGCGGAGATGCGCCGTGCGGTACATGCCCCCAACGGGCGTATCGACGTAGAGGGCTCGCTGCGTGGCCTGATGGAGAAGATCGCCGAGCCGCTGGGGCTCGGCACCATGCACGAGCGCCATTTCGTCTTCAAGGACACCTGGCCCAATCTGCTGCGCACCAGCCTAGCGAAGATGGGGCAGGGCAATACCTCGCTCAGCGTGGCTCAACTGCGCAGTGCCATCGATTTCCCGGATCCCAGGGGGCTGTCCATCGAGGTGCAGAACCTGCTGATCCTGGTGTTCATGGAGCACGGCCACTATGCCTGTCAGCTGCATGGCCAGGAGTACGACCCGGGACTCAAGGACCTGCCGGATAGCTTGGTACTGAGTAAGCAGGAACTGGCCGAACCCGCGGTGTGGAAGGGCGCGCTCGATAAGGCCGGCGCGATCCTCGGAATAACACTGCGCAGTCCGCTGCGGACTGCCAACCATCAGAATGAGCTGGTCAAGCAAGTGCATGGGGAAGCCGAGGCCTATGTGCCCAGCGCCGAGACGCTGGTCGATGTGCTCCGCCACCGGCATGCCCAGCTTGGCGTCGGCGATCAGGGGCAGCGGCTGGCCACGGCCGAGTACGCCGTGACGCTGATGAATGAACTGCGGGACCTTGAGGGCACGGCGCTCGTCAAGGCACTGGCCGACTGCCAGGCGCCCAGTTCGGATCAGGCACTGGGGCGCAGCCTCAAGACCGCCCAAGAGGTAGCCAGCCGGGTCAAGCATAATAACTGGGCCCTGCTGGAGAAGATCTGGAAGGGGGGCAACGCCGAGGCGCAGGCGATCAAGGAGCGTGTGATCGAAGCGTTGAAGGCGGACGAGCTCGCCAAGCCAGTCGGGCCGGTGCTGGAGCGGGCCCAGGAGGATGCCACCGCGCTGATTGACCCGACACCACCTGTGATCGATCCGCCGACACCGCCCGGTGGGGGAGGCGGCGGTACGGGGCCCACCAAGCGTGTGGTGCGCCAAGACCAGCGCCGCGGGCTGACTCGCCAGCAGGCAAGGCAGCTGTTTGCCGAGCTTGAGGCCGAGCTGTCGGATGAACAGCTCCTGGATGTGGAGTTTACGATCACGACCCGTGAAGGATGCGATGCCTGATGCCGGCCACGCGACTGACTCGACACGCCGATACGCTGCCTGGGGCGATCTACAACCAGCTTCAGGCCATCCTGCAGCGTGACCCCAATGCTGACAGGGTAGCGCTGCGTTGGCTTGACCCGTTGCAGCCCGAAGAGCAGATCCGCCAGATTGGTTCTCAGACGGTTAAGCTTGTTTGGTGCCCTTCCGAGCTGGCCATGCGCGAAGCTCTGGTCACCCATGATGATCCGGAGAAAGAGAGCCCAGAGAAGCTGGTGATCCTGGTCAACCTGGATCAAAGCCAACTGGGCAAGGATGTACTGGCTCGTCTGTGGAAGAATGAGCCGCAGCGCATCAGCCCCTGGCGAACCCTTGAGCAGCTGGCCCGGGTGCAGTCCATCGACCCTCGGCTGACACACCACCACCGCTGGATGGCCGACGCCCTCCTGAACAGCTTCGATCGTTTTCAGGGCCATATCGTGTTCGGCGAGGTGCTGGACCAGGAAACAGCCTGGCAGGCGCTGGCCTGGGGCTACCTGGATTACACCGAGGCCAAGCCGGAGCTGCCATCGCTATTCCGCTGGTCGCTGCAGGATACGGCTAAGCGGCGAGTCGAGGCCTTGCCCGAGAGCATGCACGAGCACTTGGGTGAGTGGCTGCAACCCGAACTGCCCCGCACGGGTGGGGTGGTAGAGACGCTGCTGCGAGAGGGCCATGCCCATGAGCTGCTGGCCGTGGGCCTGGCCTGCAGCGTGATGTATGCAAGCGAGCTGGAAGCCGCCGAGGAGATGACCGCCCCGGTGATCTATTCGGGGCGGGGGCGCTTCGTCGAGCGCTACCTGGATGGGCGAAAGTTTTCCCCGGAGGTGCTTAAGGCTTTCGGCCGCGAGGCGCGGGAAACAGCGAAGTCATTGCTTCGCCAGCAGGGGCTGAAACCGGTTAGCGCGAGCCTGAGCCAGGCGGAGCAGATCCTGGCCAGCCTCGACTTCATGCCGGCCCTGCGGATCTCTCCATTGCTGCCGGGGGCGCTGACGCAGCGCCTGGATGCCTTTGCGGCCACGCTTGGGAAGGCCCTGGATAAGGGCGCCAAACCGCCATTGTTGGCTCAGGCTGAACAGGCTTGGGACCAGCTCCAAGCCCATACGCTGGCCCATGAAACCCAGCGGCATGACCAAATGCGTCGTGCCGAGATGGCGCTGCGGCTGCTGCGCTGGCTGGGACAGGCACCTTCCGCCGTAAACGGGACAGCGCCGCAGATGCTCAGTCAGTACATCACTGACGGCAGTTTCGTCGATTGGGCGCGCACTCAGCTTTGGGCGGGGGAAGATCACGAGGCCCTGTCACGCGTCTACGCCGCACTCTCCGAGGCGGTCTCTCAGCGCCGTGAGCAGCAGAACCGCGGCTTTGCCAGGCATCTCCCGGCCATCGCCCGCGGGGACTCCCTGCCACCTTCCCTGGTGCCGGTTGAGAGAGCACTGGAAACGGTCGTGGCGCCGCTTCTGGCCGAGAAGAAGCCGACGCTGCTGCTGGTGCTGGATGGCATGAACGAGGCGGTCTACCGAGAGCTGCAGGAAGATCTGGCCGCCTACGGATGGATCGAGGTCAATGAAGAGGCCGACCCGCCGCCGCGTTGTCTGGTCTCTGCGCTGCCTTCCGCCACCGAGTTCAGCCGCTGCTCGCTTCTCTCCGGTGCCTTGGCGAGAGGCAATGCGGCTCAGGAGAAGCAGACCTTCGCCGGTCACAACAAGCTGAGACAGCAACTGTCGACCCGCTTCCCGCCGGTGCTACTGCACAAGCAGGACATTCAGCAGCCGGGGAGTGGTGGACTGGCCCCGGAGGCCAGGGCCCGTATTGCCGGTACCGAACACAAACTGGTCGGGGTGGTGATCAACGCTATCGATGATCAGCTCTCCAGCAGTTCCCAGGTCGTGGTGCACTGGAGCCTGCAGACGATCCCGATGCTGCGTCAGGTGCTGGAGGCCGCGCGAGAGGGCGGTCGTGCAGTGGTCATCACCAGTGATCATGGCCACGTGCTGGATCATGATTCCCAGTTTGCCCAGACCCAGGTCGAGACCCACAACGGCGAGCGTTATCGCGAAGAGGGCGCCGCGCCCAGCGAACAGGAGGTCGAGGTCAGCGGGTCCCGCGTCCTGACCGCATCTCAGCGTGCCGTGGTGCCCTGGTCAGAGAAGCTGCGCTACACCAAGAGCCGCAACCGTGGCTATCACGGCGGCGGCAGTTTGCAGGAAGTGGTCATCCCCCTTGGGATCTACATCAGTGCCAGCGATCCGGCGGGGATGCCAGGGTGGCGCGAGCTGCCGCGACGCCTGCCGAGCTGGTGGCAAAACGAGCCGCAGGGCGAAGCAGTGGATGGCTCAGTGGCCGAGGCTCCTGCTGAGGCGTTAGCGAAGCCTGCCAAGACGGGTCGCAAGACGAAGAAGCCCGTTGAGCCCGATATCTCCATGCCGGATCTGTTCGAAGAGGAATCACCGGAGCAAAGCGCTCCTGTCGAGGGGCGGGAACATCGTCTCGCAGTTGAGCCTGTGGGCACACGCAGCTGGATCGATGAACTGTTTGCGTCACCGGTCTTCGAGCAGAGTTTCCAGCGTGCAGGGCGGGTGCCGGTAACCAATGAGCAGATACGTCGCCTGCTGGAGCTGCTGGAGCAGGGCAAGGGCAGTGCCATGGAGACCCAGGTCGCCAAGCACCTGGTGATTCCCAGCATTCGCCTGCGGGGTTTCCTCTCCGCGGTGCAGAAGATTCTCAACGTGGATGGCTACCCGGTGCTGAAGACCGATCGGGAAAGTCGTACCGTGGTGTTGGACAAGGAATCCCTCAAACTCCAGTTTGAGCTGTAAGGAGTACGCCGTGAATATCAGCCGCCAGCGCCGTCAGGACATCATCGATGCGCTTCGTCGTGGCACCGTGCCCCAATACGGCCTGGATGCCCTGGCGGTGGGGTTGGGTCACCTGGAGCAGGCCTTCGATGATGAGCTGGCCAAAGTGGCTCGAGGCGGTGCTGTGTTCAAGGCGATCCGCGGCGAGTATGGCAGCGGCAAGACCTTCGTCAGCCGCTGGCTGCGCGAGCGCGCCCATGGCCTCGGCTTTGCCTGTGCCGAGGTGCAGGTCTCCGAGACTGAGACTCCGCTCCATCGCCTGGAGACCGTCTATCGGCGACTGATGGAGCGACTGACCACGGCGGATTCTCCCACGGGAGCCTTCCGTAGCATCATCGAATCCTGGTTCTATACCTTGGAAGAGGACGTGCTGTCACAGCAGTCGATCGACCCCGATGACGTGGAAGCCCTGGTGGAGGCGACCGATCGGTTGATGGAGCAGCGGCTGGGTGAGGTGGTTCGCTCGGCTCCCGCCTTCTCCCTGACGCTGCGCGCCTACCGCAAGGCGTTGCTGGAAGGTGAGGAGGAGATCGCCGATGGACTGCTGGCCTGGATGGCGGGGCAGCCAAACATCGCCGCCGCAGTGAAGCGCTATGCCCGCATTAAGGGCGACATCGATCACTTCGGTGCCCTGAGCTTCCTGCAGGGCATCTTGACCATCCTCAAGGACTCCGGGCATCCCGGGCTGCTGTTGGTACTCGATGAGGTCGAGACGTTGCAGCGCATGCGGGGAGACGTGCGTGACAAGAGCCTCAATGCGCTGCGGCAACTAATAGATGAGATCGACAGCGGCCGTTTCCCGGGGCTCTACCTGGTCATGACCGGCACCACGGCTTTCTTCGAAGGGCCCATGGGGGTGCAACGCCTGCCGCCTCTTGCCCAGCGTCTGGCGGTAGACTTCGCCACGGATGCTCGCTTCGATAACTCGCGTGCCGTGCAGATCCGGCTGAAGGGCTTCGATACCGGCCTGCTGCAGGAAGTGGGCTGCAAGGTACGCGACCTTTATGCCGCCAACAGCGAGGTGCCTGAGCGAATCCGTACTCGGGCCGATGATGCCTACGTCGAGAGCCTGGCGATGGCGGTGACTGGCGACCTGGGGGGCAAGGTCGGCATCGCCCCACGGATTTTCCTCAAGAAGCTGGTAGGGGAGGTGCTGGACCGCATCGACCAGTTCGAGGACTTCGACCCGCGACAGCACTACGCCCTGACGATTTCCGACACCGAGCTGTCGCCTGTCGAGCGAGCGGCCCGTCGGGCCGACTCGACGGATGATATCGAGCTGGATCTATGAGTGTCTTCGACCGACTGCATCCGGCGCTTCAGCACCATATCGTCAATAGCCTGGGCTGGCCGCGTCTTCGGCCCTTGCAGGAGGCGACCATCGAGCCGGTACTGCGCGGAGAGAATGCCATCCTCCTGGCACCCACGGCGGGTGGCAAGACCGAAGCGGCGTGCTTTCCTGTCCTCTCGCGAATGCTCTCGGAGAACTGGGACGGTATCAGCGTCCTGTACCTTTGCCCGATCAAGGCCCTGCTCAACAACCTGCTGCCCAGGCTTGAATACTACGCTGGCTTGCTGGGTCGCCGGGTAGCCCTCTGGCACGGCGATGTCAGCGCTTCCCGTAAGGCGAAGATCGTCGCGGAACCTCCCGATATCCTGCTGACCACGCCGGAGTCGCTGGAGGCGATGTTGGTTTCGTCCCGTATCGACCACCGTTGGCTGCTTGGTCGGGTACGTAGCGTAATCGTTGATGAGGTTCATGCCTTCGCCGGCGATGACCGAGGCTGGCACCTACTTTCCCTCATCGAGCGCATCCAGGGCCTGGCGGCCCAGGAGCTCCAGCGGCTCGGCCTTTCCGCGACGGTCGGCAACCCCGAGGCGCTGTGTGATTGGTTGGCCGGGGGCTGCCAGGCCAGGCGCAGTGTCATCAATCCGTTGACCGAGGGAGCAAAATCGTCAGAAGTTCAGCTCGACTGGGTTGGCTCGCTGAAGAACGCCGCCATTGTCATCTCTCGCCTGCATCGCGGTGAGAAGCGGCTGGTATTTGTGGATAGCCGCTCACGAGTCGAGCTGCTGGCCATGGAACTACGCGGCCTGGGCGTCAACACCTTCGTCTCACACAGCAGCCTCAGCTTGGAGGAGCGCAAGGCAGCGGAGACGGCATTCTCCGAGGGGAGTGACTGTGTCATCGTGGCGACCAGCACCCTTGAGCTGGGCATCGACGTGGGCGACCTGGACCGTGTGATTCAGGTCGACGCGCCTTTCAGTGTCAGCTCTTTCCTGCAGCGCATCGGTCGCACCGGGCGCAGGGCTGATGTGGCACGGAACTGCCTGTTCCTCGCGACAACAGAAGAAGCCTTCCTCAGAAGCATGGGGCTACTCTCCCTCTGGCGTTCGGGCTATGTGGAACCCGTTGAGCCTCCCGCGCTCCCCTTGCATATCTATGCCCAGCAGATCATGGGGCTTTGCCTGCAGGAGCGGGGCATCATCGAGGCGGATATCGACCGCTGGATCGGCAAGATGCCCGGCTTTCAGCGGATTGCCCCTGAGCATCGCAACGCTGTGCAGCGCTACATGCTGGAGACCGGCATCCTGCACAGTGACGGTGGCCTGCTGGGTATCGGTGATCGTGGCGAGCGCACCTTCGGCTACCAGCATTTCATGGAGCTGGTCTCCGTTTTCACGACTCCCCCGATGGTGAAGGTCTTTCATGGCAAGCAAGAGCTCGGCGAGGTCCACGAGCTGACCTTTGCCGTGGGCGACTCGGAAAGCCCGGATTTGCTCACACTGGGGGGTAGGAACTGGTCGACCACCTACGTGGACTGGCCCAGACGACGAGCCTTCGTGGAGCCCACAGAGCTGAAAGGCCGCTCACAATGGCTCGGTTCAGGGCAGCCAATGCACTTTGCCCTCTGCCAGGCCATCGAATCCGAACTGCTCTCTGAAGATATCCCCCAGGGGTACTCGAAGCGTGCCAAGGCGTTGCTTGAGCAGCTGCGTGAGGAGTTTGGCTGGCTGGAGGCGGGGCAGACCACGGTTCTGGTTGATAGCGACCGCAGCGCCACTTGGTGGACCTTCGCAGGTGCCGTCTTCAATGCGGCCATGGCCGATGCGCTGGGTGACCTGGCGGACAAGGTCAGCTCCGACAACCTGGCGATTTCGCTCAGCAAGGTGGTCGACACGCCGCGGCTGAAGAAGCGAATCCGGCAGTTGTTGGATTCAGAGGGAGGGTCTGTGGTGAAGATGCCGCTGGATGCTGGCTTTATCCAGGAGCTGAAGTTTGCCGAATGCTTGCCTCAGGATCTAACAGACGCAGAGCTATCCACGCGGTACTCCTGCTTGAATCAAAGGATACTGCTGGCCAGGCGACGGCTTGTCTTAATTAACTCCTATGCTAATGCTAGGAGCACTTCATCATGACCAAAATAACCTTTGGCCATGCATGTAGAGTGGGGGTTCAACGTGGGGTAATGTATGGACACTGTACGACCATCGGTCATAGATCCTGCACAGCTCAGCCGAATCGAGGCGACTCACAGAGGCTTTCTTTATCAGCATCTCTATGTGACCCGAACCCTTCTTCTAAGTGTTGGAACCGATGTGTCGGCGGTCGTAGTAGAGGGCGACGAGGATCTTGAAATACTCCGTCCTGCCAAGCGCGTTTATATTCAGGTAAAGCATCGTGCCGGAGTATTGGCGTGGTCCGACATTAAGGGCGCAGTCAGCCGCTTTGAAGATTATCGAGCTTCCCATGCTGCCGGTAAACGGAGTGGCGACGCGGAATTCGTGATCGCTAGCAGCGCCCCGCCAAGTCCGTCTCTACTTGAGCGCATGCAAAGCAGGGGGTGGCCGAAGGATGTTCGCATCGAGTGGCCGGGAGGAGCGGACATGCTTGACCCTGCCACACCCATGCCGAAAACCAATGTGCAGGAGATGGCGGACACGTGCCGTGAGATCGCCGGCAGGCTCCCATTTGCGGTCTTGACACCCGATACTCTAGTCTGGAAGCTCGCTGGTCAGGTGACCCTGGCCGCCGCGGGTCAGGAACCCCGCACGGACCACGCCTTCCGGGCCGATGAACTGCCGGACTTGTTCGAGCAGCTCATGGTTCAGTTACAGGCTTTCCCCGCTCCCCTGCCAGATTATCGGGCGCAGGAGGACGAGCCCAATCTCCTAGATGATTCCCCGATACGCCTAATTACAGGCTATTCCGGTGCCGGCAAAACATCTTGGGCGGCTCAGGCTGCGGTCCACGCTGCCGGGGAAGTTGCCTATTTCGATGTCCGAGATGTGCCTGGCGGCGGCCTCTCAGCCGGACTAGCCCGCGAACTGGCCGCTCGACGTCGAAAAGAAGGGGGCGGCCTGGGCCACGTATTGTTGCCTGGTGCCTCGGGGATTGAAATCCTCCAATACCTGAGCCGGGACTCGATTGAGTCAAGCCAGCCTCTCACCGTGGTGCTCGATAACATACATGAGCCGCCGCCCGCTGACGTAGAGGCCCTTGTGCGGGCAGCGTCCGGATTTCGCGTCGTTATGCTGGGTCAGCCGGGACCGAACAGTCAGGAACTAATGGCTCGGCTACGGATTAAGGGCGAAGCTCTAAACGGCTGGTCATCAGACTCTGTTGCGGCCGAGGCCGCCACCCATGGTTGCCGAGCTGACGCGGCGACGTGTCAGTCGCTGCTGGAGCAGACCGGTGGCCTGCCGCTTTATGTTCAGAATGCCGTAACGATTGCAGTTTCCGAGCATGGCGGTTCGCTAGCTGACCTTTGCCGCGACCTAGCGGCTCAGGCTCATTCTGTTGAAACCGCTCAGGAACTGATCCTTGCCCGTGTTATCGACGCGCTGCCCGTGACTACGGCCGAGGTTCTAGCCGTGCTCAGCCTCAGCGACATCCCCCTTGGCCGCAAAGAGGTGGCGGCGTTCATCAGGGAAGCTCTGAAGTTAGAGGAGTCTAAGCTCGCTGTGCACCTTAGACGCATGAGAACCACGGGCGTGATAGAGATGTTCGGGGGCGACAAGACGAAGGTCCACGATGCGATTAGGTTGATCGGACGTGCTCGACTGGTCGAGATGGGTGAGAAGGCCGCTAGTGCCGCTCGTCATGCTTTGACAGCAATGCTCTCCCAGTCATTGAAGACAGACTGGGAATATAAAAAGCTCGTGCTGTACATCCGGATGCTAGCCGAGATCGGTGATACCAAGACCTTGGTTGAGCTTGGTAGGGATGAAGCGTTCCATGAGATGGGCATTTGGCCGGTCATCGAGCCTTACCTTTTTAGGGCGTCAGCCTCGAAAGAGCTTAATCCGGATGAACGATTTTGGGCGCTCGATGGCATCGTTTTTAACAACATGCGGATAGGAAAAGAAGAGGGCACGGCAGACCATATTGCCTTGATGAATCAGCTTGTGGAAGAACATGGTCTTGGCGACGAAGCGCAGCTAGCCGTTGGTATGAAAGAAATGACTGTCTTGGCACTGGAAGGGGACGTTGGTGGCGCTAAGAGGTTAATGAAGATCGTTTCGGGTAGGCTAAAAAACACCCCGGCTCATAAACGGATTTTCCGGTACAACGCGGCAGCCACCATGTTCTTTTTGGGTGAATATGAATTTGTCGAGCGTGAAGCCTACGCGCTAATTGAAGAGTACTATGACTTGCTCGGCCTCACTCCGCAAATTGTGATGGGGCGTAATCCGCCTGAGCTGCGTCCGTTGCTTAAGAAAAGTCATGACCTCGACGACAATCTAAAGCACCTCGCCGACACACTGGACCTTTACGCAAAGGTAAGGACAGCTCAGAAAAAGATGCCGGGTCTTGCCCGTATTCATGCCATGAAATTTTACAGCATGGCTAATTCGCTTGAGTCGGTTTTCCGTGTTGGGCAAGATCTCGTAGATGAATTCGTAGCCCATCATGATTTTATGGGAGCTCGGGAAGTAATAGAGACCAACCTTCTACCTAATCTACAGGTTCTGAAGCTGGCCGACTACATCATACCCACCCGCTCCCAATATGCCGTCATCCTTGCTTACTGCGGTGATATCCAGAGAGCTGAGGCTGAAATGATGCGTCTCGCGCCCTACGAGGCGGGTCTTAATCTGGTTGGCCAAGAGGAGCTTCGGCGGCAGCGACAGCTAATTGGTGAGATCAAGCGATACGGCCCCCCTCCGCAGCGAAAATTTCCGTCGAATCAGCCGAAAACTGTAGAAGGGTTTCGTCAGAATATGGCTGTTAAGAAAGTCGGACGAAACGAGCGGTGCCCATGTGGCTCAGGCTTGAAGTATAAAAAATGTCATGGTTTTTAGATATCAGAGAGAATTTTAAGGCCGAAGTTCCTGAGTCCGGGTTATGAAATACCTGAGTTCCGATTGCCAATATGACAACTTGTGACAGGATGCATCTGTCGTGGCTCCATTGGTTCGTGGTACGGCGGTCTCAAGCTCCAAGCACAACACTATTGAAGGGTGCTCGGGCCGACAGCAGATCCCACTAGCACCTCGGGAGATACCAACGATCAAGCACTGCTGCCTACGCAGCAGCCAACCGTCTGCTGCGTAGGATGTTTCGATGTGGTCGCAGTTTGGTCGCAGATCATAGAGAATCCCCGTGTTGTGTGTAACCAGTGTAAAATTTCAATCTGTTGATTTATCGACAAAAGCCCGTAGCAAGCGCGGCCTGATGTTGTCGAAAAACGGATTCAAAATCCGCCGGGTGCAAGCCCTTGTCGGTTCGAGTCCGACCACCGGTACCATAAAATCAAGCGCTTAGTGGTTCCTTCCTGGCTTGGTTCTCTTAGCTCTCCCTAATGTGTCAACAAGGCGTCAACCGACTTTCGGTGCGTACTCGATCGCGTCGGCCAAGGGGGCGGGGGCCGCTTCGTGTCTCATGATCATGGCGTCTTCTCGGGCGGCATCACCACCCACTCAGGCTCTTCGAATTCGCCGATCAGGTGGATCTCGCAGTAGGGCGCGGCGGCGCGAATGATCTCCTTGACCACCGGGTCCTGTCGCGCCTCCATGGCGTCGCGGCTGGCCTTGCTGTCCCAGTGGGCGATGGCGATCAGGGTGCGCGGGTCGTCGATCTTGCGATGCAGCTCGGTACCCCGAGCGCCCGGGGCCCGCTGGATGCGCTGGCTGGCGCGGACCCAGGCCTCGGCATAGTCCTCGGCCCGATAACCGTCGCGGATTCGTACCTCGAAGAGATATTTCATTGTCCTTCCCCTGGTGGCTTCGGCGGCGTTGCCGAACAGTGTAGGCGCCTTGTCCTGCGGCCTTCGTGGGGCTGTCCAAGCCCGCCGTTAAGGCTTATGATGCGGTGAATTCACAGTCCTTCGCCCGCTTGCGGGCGGAGGACTGTTTTCGTTGGACGGTCGGTCTTTCGTCCATAGAGCGTTGATCGGCCTGTAGGAGGCACCATGTCGTCACGTCCCGCTATTATCATCAACCGTCTCGATGCCGAGCGCCTGCAGCGGCTGATCGATGCCGCCAGCGACAAGGACCTGCCGGTGGCGGAGTCCCTGGAGGAAGAGCTGACCCGGGGCGAGGTCATCGACCCGGAGGACATCCCCGAGGATGTGGTCAGCATGAACAGCCAGGTGCAGTTCACCGACCTGATCCGCGACCGCCAGATGATCCGTACCCTGGTCTATCCCCATGCCCTGGCCGCCACCGAGGATGGGCTCTCGGTGATGGCGCCCATCGGCGCGGCCCTGCTGGGCCTGCGCATCGGCGATATCATCGACTGGCCGCTGCCGGACGGCAGCGAGATCAAGCTGCGCATCGATGCCATCTTCTGGCAGCCGGAGCGGGAAGGGCAGTTCCATCGCTGAGCCCGCCGAGCGTTCCGGTCCTGGCCTTGGTAGGCTGAAAAAGTTACGTTCACGTCAATAAGCCAAGGGAGGAGAGGCGGGATGCCATTATCACTGTGGTTATCACTGGCGGCGGTCTGTGCCATGGGGGCGGTATCGCCGGGGCCCAGCCTGGCCCTGGTACTGCGCCATACCCTGGGCGGCGGTCGTGCTCCCGGGGTGACCGCGGCCGTCAGCCATGCCCTGGGAGTGGGGCTCTATGCGCTGCTGACCGTCTGGGGTCTGGGCACCCTGGTGGCCCGCCAGCCGGCGCTGTTCCAGGCCATCACCTGGCTGGGGGCGGCCTACCTGGCCTGGCTGGGCCTCAAGGCACTGCGCGCCGGCCGCGGCGCGGCCCTGGCCGCCGAGGGCGTGGCAACGACACCGCGCCAGGCGGCCCGGGAGGGGCTGCTGGTGGCCCTGGGCAACCCCAAGCTGATCCTCTTCTTCGTGGCCCTGCTGAGCCAGTTCGTGAGTCCCGAGATGTCGGTGGCCGCCAAGGCGCTGATCGTCGCCACTGCCATGATCATCGACGGCGGCTGGTATGCCCTGGTGGCGGTGGGGCTCTCCCATGGTCGGGTGTTGCCCTGGTTGCAGGCCCGGGCCCACTGGATCCATCGCATCACCGGGGTGTTGCTGCTGGGCCTGGCGATACGCGTGGTCTGGGGGCCGCTCTAGCGCCATCCTGCGTTGACGGCCCGCCTGGCGCCCCGGCCCGCCCCTGTTAGGCTTAGCCTGATATGGCCAGCCTATCCCGGGAGAGAACGGCATGACGTCGACGCATTCCAACGAGGCGGCGGTACTGGACAGCGACGAGGACGTGGCCGCCTCGCTCTCCCTGCAGTTGCATACCTTGGGCATTCATGCCCGCTACTATCAGAGTCGTCAGCGCCTGCTGGAGGAGCTGGAGCGGCGTCGTCCGCAACTGGTGGTGCTGGCGCTGGAGCCGGGGCGCATCGACAGCATCGCCGTGCTGCGCGACCTGGCCCGGCTCGGCTATGTCGGCGCCGTGCTGCTGCTCAGCGGGGTCGAGCGCAAGGTGGTACGCATCGCCGAGCGGGTCGGTCGCACCCTGGGGCTGCTGATGCTCGACTCCCTGCCCAAGGCCTTTCGCCTGGCGGAGCTGCGCCAGCGCCTCGATGGCCTGCATCCCTTGCCCCGGGAGCCCTGGCAGGCCCCGGCGGTGCCACTGGCACGTACCGTGGAGGAGATCGAGCGGGCCCTGATCGAGGGCGAGTTCCTCGTCTACTACCAGCCCCAACTGGAGCTGGCCGGGCAGCGCATCAGCGGCGTCGAGGCCTTGGTGCGCTGGCGGCATCCGCGGCGGGGCATCCTGGTGCCGGGCCAGTTCCTGGGGGCCATGACGCTCGAGCAGTATCGTCGCCTGACCCGCTGCATGCTGACGGGCGTGATGGCGGACGTGGTGCGCTGGCCGACCCTGCAGGGGCTCGACAGCATCTCGGTGAACGTGACCCCCGAGGAACTGATGAGCGAGGAACTGCTGCTGCTGATGGAGGAGCTGCGCGCCGGCCTGGCCAAGGCGCCGCCCCTGGTGCTGGAGGTCACCGAGACCGCGGCCATGGACGACGAATTGCTGGGCGGCGAGGTGGCGGCACGGCTGCACCTGCACGGCCTGGAGCTGGCCATCGATGACTTCGGGGTGGGCTTCTCCTCCCTGGCCCGGCTACAGATGCTGCCGGTCAGCGAGCTGAAGCTGGATCGCAGCTTCGTCAGCCACCTCCAGGAGGAGCCCCTGGACGCCGCCATCGTCGAGGCGGTGGCCCTGCTGGGGCGGCGCCTGGGGATCCGGGTGGTGGCGGAGGGCGTGGAATCCCTCGCCACCCTGGAGGCCCTGGCCCGCTATGGCTGCACCCATGCCCAGGGCTATGCCCTGGCCCCACCCATGCCGGCAGAGGCCCTGGCGGGGCTGCTGACCCGCCGCGCAGGCTGAGGGCGTCACGACTCAGTGGTGGTGGGCATCTGCCGCCTCGCTGCCTGCGGCGGCCTCTTCCACCCAGACTTCCACCTCGACGCTATCGCGCTCGGCGAACTCCAGGGTCAGCGGGAAGCGCTGGCCTACCGCCAGGGGGGCGTTCAGGTTGATCAGCATCAGGTGCTTGCCGCCGCCGGGACGCATGGTCAAGGTCTCGCCGGGGGCGATCTCGAAAGCCTCCCGTTGGCGCATCACCATGCGTTGCTCCTCCAGGGTCATGTCATGGAGCTCCACCACCTCGCTTACCGGGCTGCTGGCGCCGATCAGTCGCGCCGGCTGCTCGCCCCCGACGCCGATATCCAGGTAGGCGGCGCCATTGGGCGCCCCCGGTGGCGTGGGCGTGGCGAAGGGATGGGCGATACGCAGGTCCTCGTGATGGGCCTCGTGGGCCAGGGCGGAAGGGGGCAGGGCGGCCAGGGCGGCGACGGCCAGGCCGGCGGCGAGGCCGAGGCGAAGGGAAAGCGCGGGCATGATGCATCCTTGTCGTATGAGAGACGAATAAGCTTAGTCGCGGCCCCAGCGTAACCAAGGCGACGCTTTGTCGCACTCAGGGGGCGGGCAGTCGATCGAGGATCGGCGTCAGGGCCAGGTCGGCGGGCAGGCAGCCATAGGCGGGGCTGGCCTCCCCCAGGCGGCTGCGGCAGAAGCCCTCGGCCACCGCCGTCGGGACTCGATCGAGCAGCAGCGCCGCCTGGGTGACCTGGGCCAGGCGCTGGGTCAGCCAGCGGGCCCGCGGCTCCAGCGCCTCGGCGGGGCCGGCCAGCAGGCGGTGAATCTCTTCGAGGGCGCGATCATAGTCGCCCTGGCGACCCCGGGCCTTGGCCAGCAGGGCGAGCAGCGCCTCCAGGCTCCGGGGCTGGCGCCGTACCACCCGCAGCAGGTCCAGGCAGATCACGTTGCCGGAGCCCTCCCAGATCGAGTTCACCGGCGCCTCCCGATAGAGCCTGGCCAGGGGCGACTCCTCCACATAGCCGATGCCGCCCAGGCACTCCATGGCCTCGGCCATGAAGCCGGGGCCGCGGCGGTTATGCCAGTACTTGGCCAGGGTCGGCAGCAGCCGCGCCAGGGCCGCCTCCTCGGCGTCGCCGGCGGCGGCGTCGAAGGCCCGGGCGGCGCGCAGGCTAAGCGCCACCCCGGCCTCCACCTCCAGGGCCAGGTCGGCGATCACCCCGCGCATCAGCGGCTGCTCCGCCAGGCGCTTGCCGAAGGCGTGGCGACCGCAGGCATGCCGCCAGGCACACACCAGGGCCTGGCGCATCATGCCCACCGGGGCGGCGGCGGCGTCGAGGCGGGTCTGCTGGACCATCTCGAGGATGGTGGCGATGCCCCGGCCCGGGGCGCCCACCGGCAGGGCCCAGGCGCCCCGGTACTCGATCTCCGCCGAGGCATTGGCGCGGTTGCCGCACTTCTCCTTGAGGCGCTGCAGTTCGATGGCGTTGCGTGCGCCGTCCGGGGTGAAGCGGGGCACCAGGAAGCAGCTCAGGCCCTCGCTCTGCTGGGCCAGGGTCAGGAAACCGTCGGACATGGGAGCGCTGCAGAACCACTTGTGGCCGGTGAGGCGGTAGCTGTCGCCGTCGCGCTCGGCTCGGGTGGTGTTGGCGCGCACGTCGCTGCCGCCCTGCTTCTCGGTCATGGCCATGCCCAGGGTGGCGGCGGCCTTGTCCGCCAGGGGCAGGGCGCGGCCGTCGTAATCGTCAGCCAGCAGCTTGGGCTGCCACTCGGCGAGCACCTCGGGGGCGTGGCGAAGGGCGGGCAGGGCGGCATGGGTCATGGTGATCGGGCAGCAGAAGCCCGGCTCCGCCTGGGTCAGCAGATAGAGGGCCGCCACATGGGCCTGGTGGCCGCCACGGCCCTCTTCCCGCCAGGCCACGGCGTGCCAGCCGCCACGGCAGGCCAGCTCCATCAGTCGATGATAGGCGGGGTGATAGCGCACCTCGTCCAGGCGCCGCCCATAACGGTCGAACAGGCGCAGCTCCGGCGGGTGGCGATTGGCCGCCTCGCCCCAGGCCTGCACCTCGCGGCTGCCCACCGCCTGGCCGAGCGGCGCCAGGCGCTCGGCGACCCAGGCCGGGGCCTCGTGACTCAGGGCCTCGCGCAGCGGCAGGTCGTCGGCGACGGTGTCCCGGTCGTCATCCGGCGGCGGCTGATTCTCGACCGTATGGCTGGCCAGGGTCTCGCGGGGGGAAAAATCGCGCATCGAGGCACTCCTGAAGCGATGGGCTTGCCCCTAAGATAGCCCCTGGGCAAGAGTCTCGGCCGCTGGCCTGCTTCGACTCCCGCTCTTTCTGGCCCTATGGACGGGGACTGAGTAGGCTGAGGGGAGATCCACAGGAGAGTCCGATGACCGCCGATATTGCTTCGACCCTGGCCCTGCCCGAGCCGGTGATCGCCGATGAGTCCATCCAGTTGGTGGATGCCCGCAACCGCCCCTGTGGCAGTGCTCCCCGGGCGCAGATGCGGCGCTTTCGCTTCTGGCATCGGGCCACCTATGTGGTGGTACTCAATGGGCGCGGCGAGCTCTGTGTGCAGCGCCGTACCCTGATCAAGGAGGTCTTCCCCGGTCACCTGGACCTGGCCGCCGGGGGTGTGGTGGGCGCCGGCGAGGCGGAGCATGTGGCGGCCCGCCGCGAGCTCGCCGAGGAGCTGGGGATCCGCGGCGTGCCGCTGCGGCCCTGTGGCGGCTTCCGCTATGTGGAGGGCGGCCACCATATCTTCGGCAGCCTCTTCCTGGTGCATTACGACGGCCCCCTGAGGCTCCAGGCGGAGGAGGTGGCGGAGGCCTTCTGGCTGCCCCTGGACGAGGCCCTGGCCCTGGACTCGGTGACCCCGGACACCCGCCGTGCCATCGAGGTGCTGCGGCGCCGTGACCTGCTGGAGTCGCCGGCATGAATCGCCCCTTGCCGCCGCCGTTGAGCGAGGCGCGCCTGGCCCGGGTGGCCGAGGCCCTGGCTCGGGTGGTGCGCGGCAAGCCCCGGGAGGTGCGCCTGGCGCTGTGTTGCCTGCTATGCCGGGGCCACCTGCTGATCGAGGACCTGCCGGGGCTGGGCAAGACCACCCTGGCCCAGGCCCTGGCCCGGGTCACCGGCCTGGAGATGCAGCGCATCCAGTTTACCAGCGACCTGCTGCCGGCGGACGTGCTAGGGGTCTCGGTGTTCGATCCCCGGGATGCCAGCTTCCGCTTCCATCCCGGCCCCATCTTCCACGGCCTGGTGCTGGCCGACGAGATCAACCGCGCCACCCCCAAGACCCAGAGCGCCCTCCTCGAGGCCATGGAGGAGGGGCAGGTGACCATCGAGGGCGAGACCCGCGCCCTGCCCGATCCCTTCTTCGTCATCGCCACCCAGAATCCCCAGGAGCAGTCGGGGACCTTCCCGCTACCGGAGTCGCAGCTGGATCGCTTCCTGATGCGCCTCTCCCTGGGCTACCCCGATGCCAGGGCGGAGCGCGAGATCCTCAAGGGCGAGGCGGGGCGGGGGCGTCTCCATGAGCTCGCCGTCCTGCTCGACGCCGAGACCCTGCGCGGCTGGCAGGCGCGGGTCGCCGAGGTGCATGCCTCCGACAGCCTGCTCGACTATGTGCAGGCCCTGGCCAAGGCCAGCCGCGAGCACGCCGAACTGCCCTGGGGGCTCTCCACCCGGGGCGTGCTTGCCCTGCTGCATGCGGCCCGGGGCTGGGCCCTGCTGGAGGGGCGCGATCATGTGCTGCCGGAGGATGTCCAGGCGGTCTGGGTGCCGGTGGTGGGCCACCGCTTCAGCGAGGCGCGCCGGGAGGAGGGCGAGGGCCTGGCCTGGCAACTGCTCACCGCGGTACCGGTGCTGGGCTAGCCATGAGGCTGGGCATGGCGTCCCGGGCCTCCTGGCGGCAGCGCTGGCGACGCCGCCTGGCCACCCCCCAGGGGCAGCCGCTGCACCAGCGCCGCCTCTTCCTGCTGCCCACCGCCTTCGGCCTGGGCTGGGCCACCCTGGTGCTGGTGCTGTTGCTGTTCGGCATCAACTATCGGAACAACCTCGCCTATGGCCTGGCCTTCTGGCTCTTCGCCATCGCCCTGGTGGCGCTGTGGCGGGGCTGGCGCAACCTGCATGGCATCCGCGTCACCCTGCGCCCGCCCCCGGAGGTCTTCGCCGGCGGCGAGGCGCGCCTGGGGGTGCATCTCCAGGCGCCCCGGGCCCGCCAGGGCATCCAACTGCGCCTGGGAGGCGACCCGGTGACCTGCGTGATCGAGCACGGCGAGGGCCAGGCCCAGCTGACCCTGTCGGCGGCGCGCCGCGGTTGGCAGCCCCTGCCGCTGCTGCGCCTGCACAGCGACTGGCCCCTGGGGCTGGTGCGGGTGCTGGCCTGGGTGGCTCCCGGCGACCCGCTGCTGGTCTATCCGGCGCCCCTGGACGAGGCATCCCGCACCACCCGGGACGACGGGGAAGGGCAGGAGGAGCGCGACTTCAGCGGACTGCGCCGCTATGTGCCCGGCGATAATCCCTCCCGGCTGGCCTGGAAACAGTGGAGCCGCACCGGCATGCTGGCCACCAAGCAGTTCAGCCGGCCGCCGCGGCGGGTGCTGTGGCTCGATTTCGACGAGGCGCCGGGGGACCCCGAGCGTCGGCTGGCCTGGTTGTGCGCCCGGGTGCTGGCCCATCACCGCGCCGGCGACGCCTATGGCCTGCGCCTGCCCGGGGTGACCCTGGCCCCGGACGGCGGCGATGCCCAGCGCCGTCGCGCCCTGCGTGCCCTGGCCCTGTGGGGGAAGACCCCGGAGGTGCCCCCATGAGCGCGGCCCCGGTGGTGCTGGCGGATGGGCGCTCGCTGTCGGCGGCCATGCTGCGCCAGCTGTTTATCGGTCAGTGCCTGGTGGTGGCCTTGCACCTGGCCTGGATGCCTCCCTGGCTGCTGGGGGTGGCCCTGGCCGCCGCCGCCTGGCGCTATCTGCAACTGCGCGACCGGGTGCCCCGGGCCAGTATCCTGCTGCGGCTGACCGCGGTGGTCGGCGTGCTGGCGGCGCTGTGGGTGGAGTTCGGCAGCCTGCATGGCATGGATGGCCTGATCGGCGTGCTGCTGGGCATCTATCTGCTCAAGTTGCTGGAGACCCACAATCGCCGCGATGCCCGGGTGGTGATCTGCATCGGCTTCGTGGCCATGACGGTAGCCTTCCTCCATGACCAGGGCGTGCTGATGACGATCGGCGCCCTGCTGGCGGCGGTCTGGCTGCTGCAGTCCCTGGTGGGGCTGGCCGGGGCCGCCCAGCCCGCGAGCCGCTGGCGCGAGACCCTGTGGCTGGCGGGGCTGTCGCTGCCGCTGATGGTGGTGCTCTTCCTGGGCTTCCCGCGGCTGGGGCCGCTATGGAGCATGCCGCAGACGGAGCGCGCCGCCACCGGCCTCACCGAGGAGATCGCCCCCGGCGATATCGCCGAGCTGTCGCGCAGCGATGCCCGGGCCTTCCGGGCGCGCTTCGAGGGCCGCGAGCCGCGCCCCGACGAGCGCTACTGGCGGGTCTATACCCTGTCGCGCTTCGACGGCGAGCGCTGGTCGCGGCTGACCCCGGTGGAGCTGGCCCGGGCCCTGGGTCGGGCGGAGGAGCGCCTGGCGGTGCCGGCCACCCGCTCGCCCTTCGCCGACGGGGCGCCGACGCGCTTCCGCGCCGAGCTGCTGCTGGAGGCCGACAGCCGCCCCTGGCGTCCCTCCCTGGGCGCCCCCCTGGCCAGCGATGTACGCCAGCGCTACCTCACCGATGGCACCCTGGAGGGGCTGGAGCCCCTGGCCGGCCGCAGCCTGCTGCGCCTGGCCAGCAGCGGCGAGGCCCCGGCCCATGCCGACCCCGCGGGGCCGGCCTGGTACACCTGGCTCCCCGAGGGCACCAACCCGCGCAGCCGGGCGCTGGCCCGGCGCCTGTGGCAAGCGGCGGGCGGTGACCCCCAGGCCTATCTGGCGGCGCTGATGGCACGTTTCGGCGAGGCGCCCTTCCGCTATACCCTGGCCCCGCCGCGGCTCACCGGGCGCGATCGGGTCGACGAGTTCCTCTTCGAGTCCCGGGCCGGCTACTGCACCCACTACGCCTCCGCCACCGCGGTGATGGCCCGGGTGGTGGGCATCCCGACGCGCATCGTGGTGGGCTTCCTGGGCGGCGAGCGCCATCCCGATGGCCATTACACGGTGCGTGACCATGACGCCCACGCCTGGACCGAGGTGTGGCTCGACGGCGCCTGGCGGCGCCTCGATCCCACCGCCGCCATCGCCCCGGAGCGTATCGAGGAGGGACCCCAGGCGGTGAATGACGCCGACCAGGCCTACCTGGCCAATGCGCCCTTCTCGCCGCTGCGGCTGCGGGAAGTGAGCTGGCTCAACCGGGCGCGCCTGGAGTGGGAGCGCCTGGAGTATCGCTGGCAGCGCGGCGTGGTGGGCTATCAGCAGCAACGCCGGGAGGCGGTGCTGGCCCGGCTCCAGCAATGGTGGGGCGAAGCCTGGGAGGCGTTGGCCTCGGGGGCTCGTGGGCCCTTGCTGCTGGCGCTGTTGGTGGGGCTGAGTGGGATCCTCGTCCTGGCGCTACGCCGGGGCTGGCCGCGCTTTCGAGCGCGGCGCCATGAGGCCTGGCTGATGCGCCGCCTGCAGGCCTGGCTGGCTCGCCACGGGCAAGAGGCCTTGCCCGGCGAGTCGCCGGCGGCCCATCTGCGCCGGGTGGCCGCCCAGGGACTGGCGCCGGCGCCCCTGGACGAGGCGGCCCGGGCCTATGAGCGCCTGGCCTATGCGCGATTGAGCGAGGCGGAACGCCAGCAGCGCCGCGACCAGCTGGCCCGGGCCTGTCGGCGTATTAGACACCAGTGGCCACGCCACTAGCTCGAGTGGTGGGGCGAGGGCCACGGCAAGGGTGGCATCCCCCGCGGCGTCATGGCATCTTTGAATCTCTTGAACTGCGGGCCTTCGGCATGTCGCTCTACGATATCGATTGCCATACCCACCTCGGCGAACCCTTCAACCTGCGCGCCCTGCGCGGACAGGTGCTGTTGATCACCAATGTGGCCAGTCGCTGCGGCTTCACGCCCCAGCTCGAGGAGCTGGAGGCTCTCTATCGGGGCTATCGCGACCAGGGCTTTATGGTGCTGGGCTTTCCCTGCAACCAGTTCGCCCGCCAGTCGCCGGAGTCGGCCCGCGATTTCTGTGCCTTCTGTGGCCGGGAGTACCGGGTCACCTTCCCGCTGATGGAGAAGGTCAAGGTCAATGGCGCCGCGGCCCATCCGCTGTTTCTCGAGCTACGCCGCCAGGCGCCGGGGGTGCTGGGCAGTACCCTGATCAAGTGGAACTTCACCAAGTTCCTGGTGGGCCGCGATGGCCGGGTACTGGCACGCTTCGCGCCCCGGGACGGCCAACGGGTGATGCGCCCCGCCCTGGAGCGGGCCCTGGAGAGTCCCTTCAAGGCCGGCTAGTCGGCCCGCTCGGCGTCCGGCGACGCCTCGTCCTCGGCCAACTGCACCCGCATCATCAGCTCCTGCCAGCGGTGGCGGGTCATCATGGTGGTCAGCCCCGAGAAGAGTGCCCAGCACTGGCGTCGCCAGCCGCGCAGGCGGCGATTGTGGGCCACCAGCTGACGCAGCAGCCGCGTCTCGTCGAAGGCTCGCCACTCTCCGGCCACCGACATCTGGTGCCGCGACAGCACCGGGGCCAGTTCCAGGCGGAAGACCCACTCCAACTGCCTGAGGGTGAGGCCGCTGCGCCGGACCGCCGCCACCATGCGGGCATAGTCCCGCTCGCCGGGCTCGCGATCGAGCCAGAGCGGGGCCAGCACCAACCAGAGGTCGCGGCGCTCCTCGACCAGTGTCTCGATATCCATCCTGACTACCTTTACGTAGTGCGCCCGTCGGGCGCCTTGCCGGCATCTTCGTTGATATGGCCGCCCTGCTCAAGGGCGGACAGCCCGGCGGCGAGTCGGTAGAATGGCCGCATTACTCGGCGTGGCCGGCAGGCGGCCGCGAAGGATCGAACAGCAAGAAGTCGAGGTCAGTCGTGATCATCAAACCCAAGGTTCGCGGTTTTATCTGCACCACCACCCATCCCGTCGGCTGCGAGCAGAACGTGCTCGAGCAGATCGAGGCGACTCGTGCCCGGGGCCTCGATAAGGCCGCCGGTCCCAAGAAGGTGCTGGTGATCGGCGCCTCCAGCGGCTACGGCCTGGCGGCGCGCATCACCGCGGCCTTCGGCTATGGCGCCGACACCCTGGGGGTGTTCTTCGAGAAGTCCGGCACCGAGAAGAAGCCCGGCACCGCCGGCTGGTACAACTCCGCCGCCTTCGACAAGTTCGCCAAGGCCGAGGGCCTCTACAGCAAGGCGATCAATGGCGACGCCTTCTCCCATGAGGTGCGGGCCAAGGCCATCGAGCTGATCAAGGAAGACCTCGGCCAGGTCGACCTGGTGGTCTACTCCCTGGCCTCGCCGGTGCGCAAGCTGCCCGACAGCGGCGAGCTCAAGCGCTCCAGCCTCAAGCCGATCGGCGAGACCTACCGCGCCACCGCCATCGACACCAACAAGGACGCCATCATCGAGGCCGAGGTGGAGCCCGCCACCCAGGAGGAGATCGAGGACACCATCACCGTGATGGGCGGCGAGGACTGGGAGCTGTGGATCGATGCCCTGGACAAGGCCGGCGTGCTGGCCCCGGGGGCCCGCAGCGTGGCCTTCAGCTATATCGGCACCGAGATCACCTGGCCGATCTACTGGCACGGGGCGCTGGGCAAGGCCAAGGAAGACCTGGATCGCGCCGCCGGTGAGATCGACCGTCGCCTGGCGGCCTCCGGTGGCGGCGCCAATGTGGCGGTGCTCAAGTCGGTGGTCACCCAGGCCAGCGCCGCCATCCCGGTGATGCCGCTGTATATCGCCATGGTCTACCGGGTGATGAAGGCCCAGGGCCTCCACGAGGGCACCATCGATCAGCTCAACCGGCTGTTCGGCGAGCGCCTCTATGCGGGGCAGGGCGGCGACATGGCCACCGACGAGGCGGGCCGCCTGCGCCTCGACGACTGGGAGCTGCGCGACGACGTCCAGCAGGCCTGCAAGGACCTCTGGCCCAAGGTCACCACCGAGAATCTCTTCGAGATTACCGACTATGCTGGGTATAAGCATGAATTCCTGAAGCTCTTCGGCTTCGAGCGCGACGACGTGGACTACGATGCCGACGTCGATCCGGTGGCGGAATTCGATGTGATCAGCGTCTGATCGGTGCCTCGGCGCCGGTCGGCAAGTGCAACTGGCGCGGAGGCTCGCGATGGATACTCGTGAAAGCAAGACCCCGGAAGAGGAACGTCAACACCTCAAGGAAGTCAGGCAGCCGGAGGATTTCAGCAATCCCGAACCCGACGAGGATCAACCCGAGGCCCGGGAGTCGGCCCATGGCGTGCACCGGGTCCTGCTGATCGCCATCCTGGTGGGTATCATCGCGGTGGGCTTCTTCCTCTTCGGTCGCTGATCGCCATCGCAGGCCGCCCCCCGGGGCGGCCTTTGTGCTTCTGGGACGGCTTTTTCTCTCGGCCCGCCCCGGCGCTTTTCCCTCCCGAACGATGGGGTAAGATGGTGGGTTCCGCGATCGGAGTCTGCTCATGCACGATGCCCCCTTTTCCAGCGCCAACCTCGGACACCCCCGCCGCGTGGGGGCGGTGATGCTGCCGGGTTTCTCGCTGCTGGCCCAGGCCTGTGCCCTGGAGCCCCTGGTGGTGGCCAACCAGCTCGCCGGGCGGCGCCTCTACGAGTTGCACAGCCTGGGCCTGGACGGCCGGGAGGTGGGCAGTGTCGCCGAGGTGGCGCTGCTGCCCGGCGAGCGCATCGACGAGCTGGACGCGGCCCCGGACCTGCTGCTGGTCTGTGCCCCCTCGCCCCTGACGGGGAGCCTGGCGCCGTCCCTGGACGAGTGGCTGCGGCGGCTGGCGCGGGGCGGGGTGGTGCTGGGCGGCATCGCCGGCGGCGCCGAGGTGCTGGCCCGGGCCGGGGTGCTGGACGGCTACCGGGCGACCCTGCCCTGGCAGCGCTTCGACGCCTTCGCCCGGGACTATCCCCGGGTGCGGCTCTCCCATCAGCTGTTCGAGATCGACCGGGACCGCCTCACCTGCGGCGGCGGCACCGCCGGCATGGACATGATGATGACCCTGATCGGCATGCAGCACGGCCAGCCCCTGGCCGAGGCGGTCTCCGAGCACTTCGTGCTGGAGCGCATCCGCATGGCCGACGAGCCCCAGCATGTGCCGCTGCGCTCGCGGCTGGGCCACGCCCCCCAGAGCCTGATCGATGCGGTGACCCTGATGGAGGCCAATATCGAGGAGCCCCTCACCACCCACGAGCTGGCCGAGCACCTGGGCATCTCCCGGCGCCAGCTGGAGCGATTGTTCAAGAAGTACCTGCAGGCGGTGCCCAGCCGCTACTACCTCAACCTGCGCCTGCAGCAGGCCCGCAAGCTGCTGCGGGAGAGCGATCAGGCGGTAGGCGAGATCGCCCTGCAGACCGGCTTCTCCTCCGGCGCTCACTTCTCTACGGCCTACCGCAATCATTTCGGCATCACGCCCCGGGAGGAGCGCCTGACCGCTTAACTCTCGTCGTGAGCCCGCGCCGGGGGAGTGGCCTTACGGGCCCGCAGGGCGCGAAACAGCGAACCCATCAGTACCGGCCGGTCGGCCTCGATCACGAAGCCGGCGCCTTCCAGCAGCGGCCGGGCCTGGCGGGTGATATCGGTGGCGATGGCGCGGGTTACCAGGTTGAGGGCGCGCCGCCCCAGGCCGGCGGGCCGCTCGTCGGCCTGGAACTTGTCCATCACCGCGAGCTTCCCCGAGTCGCGCAATACCCGGTGGGCCTCGGCCAGGCCCCGTTCGGGGGCCGGCATCACCGCCAGGATCAGGTGCATTACCACCACGTCGAAGTGCCGGTCCGGGTAGTCCAGGTCGGCGGCATCCATCACCCGACAGTGCACTTCCCGGCCCAGCGCCTCGGCGCGGCGGGCGATTCGTCGTACCATGGCCGGTGACAGGTCGGTGGCATGCACCTCGGCGTCCTCCGGCAGCCAGGGCAGGTCGAGGCCGGTACCGGCCCCCACCAGCAGTACCCGGGCCCGGGGCGGCCACGCCAGCTGGGCCAGGGCCTGTTGGCGTGGCCGCCGGAAGGCGCGCTCGGCCACGGCGTCATAGATCGGCGCATAGAGGCCGTAGCGCAGGCGATTCCAGGTCGTGGCATCGAACATCGCAGTCCTCGTCACCCTAACCGCTTTTGATAATTCGCCGTCCCATCGATGAAAGCTTCCTTGGGCCGGCGTCCCTATACTCCCATGATCGAGCATTCCCACAGGATGGAGAAGACCATGAGCTATACCCCGACTCGCAGCGACTTCGACCAGTACATGGTGCCCAACTACGCCCCCCAGCAGGTGATTCCGGTGCGTGGCGAGGGCAGCCGCCTGTGGGACCAGCAGGACCGCGAGTACATCGACTTCGCCGGCGGGATCTCCGTCAACGCCCTGGGTCACTGCCATCCGGTGCTGGTCGAGGCCCTCAAGGCCCAGGCCGACAAGCTCTGGCATCTCTCCAACGTCTACACCAACGAGCCGGCCCTGGCCCTGGCCAAGTCCCTGGTGGAGCGCACCTTCGCCGACAAGGCCTACTTCTGCTCCTCCGGCGGCGAGGCCAACGAGGCGGCCCTGAAGCTGGCCCGTCGCTGGGCCCATGACACCCATGGCGCCCACAAGGACAAGATCATCTCCTTCCGCCAGTCCTTCCACGGCCGCACCTTCTTCACCGTCAGCGTCGGCGGCCAGCCCAAGTACTCCCAGGGCTTCGGGCCGGTGCCCGGCGGCATCCTGCATGCCGAGTTCAACGACCTGGAGAGCGTCCGCGCGCTGGTCGGCGACGACACCTGCGCCATCATGGTCGAGCCGATGCAGGGCGAGGGCGGCATCGTGCCGGCCACCCCGGAGTTCCTCCAGGGCCTGCGCGATCTGTGTGATGCCAACGACGCCCTGCTGATCTTCGACGAGGTGCAGACCGGCGTCGGTCGTACCGGCAAGCTCTACGCCTACATGAACTATGGCGTCACCCCGGACATCCTGACCACCGCCAAGTCCCTGGGCGGCGGCTTCCCGGTGGGCGCCATGCTGACCACCGACAAGGTGGCGCCGTCCCTGGCCATCGGCACCCACGGTTCCACCTACGGCGGTAACGCCCTGGCCTCCGCCGTGGCCCTGGCCGCGGTGGAAACCATCGACACCCCCGAGGTGCTGGGTGGCGTCGAGGAGCGCCACGCCCTGTTCCGCGAGCTGCTCGAGGCGATCAATCGCAAGCACGGCCTCTTCAAGGAGGTACGCGGCATGGGCCTGCTGATCGGCGCCCAGATGGCCGACGCCTGGGAAGGTCGCGCCAAGGACATCCTGCCGCTGGCCATCGAGGAGGGCGTGATGGCCCTGATCGCCGGCCCCAATGTACTGCGCATGGCGCCCTCCCTGGTGATTCCCGAGGCGGATATCCGCGAGGGCATGGCTCGCCTCGAGCGCGCCATCGACCGCCTCGTCGCCCAGGGATGAGGTCACCCATGCCCGAGAGCCAACCCCTGTCCCCTGGAGGACTCGCCATGCTGGTCGTACGCCCCGTGCGGCCGGCGGACCTGCCGGCCCTGGAGCGGCTGGCGGGCTCCGCCACGCCGCGGCTGACCAACCTGCCGGCCCATCGCGACCGGCTGGAGGAGCGCATCACCCGCTCGCAACGCGCCTTCGGCCGTGAGGTCGATTTCCCGGGTGACGAGCACTACACCTTCGTGATCGAGGATCGCGAGCGCGACGAGGTGGTGGGTACCGCCACCATCCGCGCCCAGGCGGGGGCCAACGAGGCCTACTACACCTACCGCCAGGAGACGCTGATCCACGCCTCCCAGCAGCTCAATGTGCGCCGCGAGGTGCAGACCCTGTCGCTCTCCCACGAGGTCTCCGAGGCGACCCTGCTGTGCGCCCTCTCCCTGGACGAGCGCTACAAGGGCACCAGCGCAGAGAGCCTGCTGCGCCGCGCGCGACTGATGTTTATCGCCCAGTACCCGGAGCGCTTCGCCGAGATCCTGGCGGTGGCCTTCCCCGGCTTCCTGGACGCCGAGGGCGAGTCGCCGTTCTGGAACAGCGTGGGCAATCACTTCTTCGCCCGCGGCTACCAGGACATCAACCATATCGCCGGGGTGCGCTCGAAGAGCTTCATCGCCGAGGTGATGCCCCAGTTCCCGCTCTACCTGCCGCTGCTCACGCCCCAGGCGCGGGCCGCCATCGGTCGCGAGCACCCGGTCCACGAGACGCCCATGCAGGAGATGCTGGCGGAGGGCTTCGTGCGCTCCCGTCATGTGGACATCTTCGATGCCGGCCCGGTGATCAAGGGCGAACGCGAGCGCCTGGAGACCTTCCGCCGCGCCGCCTGGCACCCGGTGCGGGTGCGTCCGGCGGCCAGCCTGCCGGACGCCGAGCCGGCGATGATCGCCAACCAGAAGCTGGGCGAGTTCCGCTGCGTGGTGGCCCGCTATGCGCTCTCGCCCACCGGCCAGCTGATGCTGTCGCCGGAGCACGCCGAGGTGCTCGGCGTGGAGGAAGGTCGCGCGGTGCTGGCGGCCCCCCTGGCCCTGCCCGCCGTGGATGACGTCTATGACGAGGGAGAGCTGTGATGCGTATTCGTCCCATCGCCCGTGATGACCTGGACGGTCTCCAGGCCCTGGCCCAGCAGACCGGGGTCGGCTTCACCTCGCTGCCCGACAACCGCGACTTCCTGGCCGGCAAGATCGAGGCCGCCGCCAGCGCCTTCGAGGAGCGCACCCCGGTCGACGACCGCCTCTACTTCTTCGTCCTCGAGGACGAGGCGAGCGGCGAGCTGGCCGGCTGCTGCGCGGTGGTCGGCCAGGTCGGCCACGACGCCCCCTTCTACAACTACCGCCTGGGGACCCTGGCCCACTCCTCGGTGCAGCTCGACCTGCACCGCACCATCGATACGCTCTTCCTGAGCTCCGATCACACCGGCGACGCCGAGGTCTGCTCGCTCTACCTGCGTCCCGAATACCGCAAGGACCGCAACGGCACCCTGCTCTCCAAGGCGCGCTGGCTGTTCATGGCGCAGTTCCGCGACCGCTTCCCGGACAAGGTGCTGGCGGAGATGCGCGGGCGCTTCGACGAGAATGGCGTCAGCCCCTTCTGGCAGTGCCTGGGCAGCCACTTCTTCCCCATGGACTTCAACGAGGCGGACCGCCTCACCGGCCTGGGGCAGAAGAGCTTTATCGGCGAGCTGATGCCCAAGTTCCCCATCTACACGACCTTCCTCAGCGAGGAGGCCCGGGAGTGCATCGGCCAGGTCCACGAGCACACCCGCCCGGCCCTGGAGATGCTCAAGAAGGAAGGGCTGCGCTGGGAAGGCTTTATCGACATCTTCGATGGTGGCCCCACCGTCGAGGCCTATATCGACGACGTGCGCGCGGTGCGCACCTCGCGGCTCTGCCAGGTGGAAGTGGTAGCGAATGCCGAGAGCGACGCGCGCCCCGGCTGGCTCGCCTCCAGCACCTCGATGCTGGACTTCCGTGCCGGCTGGGTGGGGCGTGGCCCCAACGCCGACGATGTCATCGTATTGACCGAGGAGGAGTCGCGCCGACTGGGTGTCGGCGCGGGCGATTCCCTCCGCCTACTCGAGACTTAGGAGACACGCATGCAGGCCAAGCAGCAGCAGTTGATCGGCGGCACCTGGCTCGACGGCGAAGCGGAGGCGCTTGCCAAGACCGACCCGGTGTCCGGCCAGGCCCTCTGGGAGGGCCGCTGTGCCAGCCCCGCCCAGGTGGAGGCGGCGGTGGCCGCCGCCCGCGCCGCCTTCCCGGCCTGGGCCAGGACACCCTTCGCCGAGCGCCAGGCGCTGGTGGAACGCTTCCGCGAAGTGCTGGAGCGTCACCGGGAAGCCCTGGCCACGGCCATCGCCGGCGAGACCGGCAAGCCGCTGTGGGAGGCGCGCACCGAGGTGGGCGCCATGATCGGCAAGGTGGCCCTGTCGCTTCGCGCCTACGAGGAGCGCACCGGCGAGCGTCAGCGCGACCTGGGCGACGCCAAGGCGGTGCTGCGCCATCGGCCCCACGGGGTGATGGCGGTCTTCGGCCCCTACAACTTCCCCGGCCACCTGCCCAACGGGCACATGGTGCCGGCGCTGCTGGCCGGCAATACCGTGGTCTTCAAGCCCAGCGAGCAGACCCCGCTGACCGCCGACCTGGCCCTGCAGTGCTGGCGCGAGGCGGGCCTGCCCGACGGCGTCATCAACCTGGTGCAGGGCGCGGCCCCGGTGGGCCAGGCCCTGGCCTCGGCGCCGGATATCGACGGCCTGCTGTTCACCGGTAGCGCCAAGGTGGGCGGCCTGCTGCACAAGCAGTTTGCCGGCCAACTGGACAAGATCCTCGCCCTGGAGCTGGGCGGCAACAATCCCCTGGTGATCAAGGACGTGCCGGATCAGGATGCCGCCGTGCTGACCATCCTGCAGTCCGCCTTCCTCTCCGGCGGCCAGCGCTGCACCTGCGCCCGGCGCCTGATGGTGCCCGAGGGCGAGGTGGGCGATCGCCTGATCGAGGCCCTGGTCTCGGCCATCGACAAGCTGCGGGTGGCCGGCCAGTTCAGCGAGCCCGCCCCCTTCTACGGCGGCCTGGTCAGCGTGGCCGCCGCCGACGGCCTGCTCAAGGCCCAGGACGAGCTGGAGGCCCTGGGCGGGACGGTGCTCTCGCGGATGCAGCGCCTGGAGGAAAACACCAGCCTGCTGAGCCCGGCGCTGATCGATGTCACCGGCCTGCCGGTGCCCGACGAGGAGCACTTCGGCCCGCTGCTCAAGGTGTATCGCTACCGCGACTGGGACGAGGCCCTGCGCCTGGCCAACGACACCCGCTACGGCCTCTCCGCCGGCCTGATCGGCGGCGAGCGCGGCGACTGGGACGACTTCCTGCTGCGCATCCGCGCCGGCATCGTCAACTGGAACCGCCAGACCACCGGCGCCTCCGGGGATGCCCCCTTCGGCGGCGTCGGCGACAGCGGCAACCACCGCCCGAGCGCCTACTATGCGGCGGACTACTGCGCCTATCCGGTGGCCTCGGTGGAGGCCGACGACCTGGCGCTGCCCGACTCTCTTCCTCCGGGGGTGTCGCTGTGAGCGTGCTCGAAGTCAATTTCGATGGCCTGGTGGGGCCGACCCATAACTACTCCGGCCTGGCCCATGGCAACGTGGCCTCCATGTCCCATGGCGGCCTGGTCTCCAATCCTCGGGAGGGGGCCCTCCAGGGCCTGGGCAAGATGAAGTCGCTGATGGACGCCGGCTACGCCCAGGGCGTGCTGCCGCCCCAGCAGCGTCCCGACCTGGGCGCCCTGCGCGCCCTGGGCTTCAGCGGCAGCACCCGGGAGGTGCTGGCCCGGGCCGCCAAGGAGGCGCCTCAGCTCCTGCGGGCGGTCTGCTCCGCCTCCAGCATGTGGACCGCCAATGCCGGCACCGTGACCCCCAGCGTCGACGCCCCGGACGGTCGGGTGCACTTCACCCCGGCCAACCTGCAGTCCAGCTTCCACCGTTACCTGGAGCCGGAGACCACCGGCCGGGTGCTGGCGGCCATCTTCAAGGACGAGGCGCACTTCGCCCACCACCCGGTGCTGCCGGCCACCCCGGCCTTCTCCGACGAGGGCGCGGCCAACCACACCCGCCTCGGCGCCGGCCACGGCGAGCCCGGGGTGCACCTCTTCGTCTATGGTCGTCGGGCCTTCGGTGAGGGCGTCGAGCCCAAGCGCTACCCGGCCCGCCAGACCCTGGAGGCGAGCCAGGCGGTGGCCCGTCAGCACGGCCTCGGCGAGGCCCAGACGGTGTTCGCCCAGCAGCACCCGGACGCCATCGATGCCGGCGTCTTCCATAACGACGTGATCGCGGTGGGCAATGGCCCGGTGCTGCTCTATCACGAGATGGCCTTCCTCGACGAGCAGGGCACCCTCGACGAGCTGCGCGCCAAGATGGCCACCCCGCTGATCCCGGTGCGGGTGCCCAAGGAGGCGGTGAGCATGGAGGACGCGGTGGCCTCCTACCTCTTCAACTCCCAGCTGCTCTCCAACCCGGACGGTTCCATGACCCTGGTGGTGCCCGGCGAGTGCCAGGAGAACGAGGCGGTATGGCGCACCATCCAGGACCTGCTGATCGCCGGCCCCAACCCGATCAACGAGGTGCTGGTCAAGGACGTCAAGCAGAGCATGCGCAACGGCGGCGGCCCTGCCTGCCTGCGCCTGCGGGTCGCCCTCTCCGCGGCGGAGCGCGCGGCCCTCAGCGGCCGAGTGCTGCTCGATGACGGCCTGCACGGCGACCTGACCGCCTGGGTCGAGCGCCACTACCGGGACCGCTTGGCCCCGGAGGATCTGGCCGACCCGCAGCTGGCCGAGGAGACCCTGACCGCCCTGGACGAGCTGACCCGACTGCTCGCCATCGGCAGCGTCTACCCCTTCCAGCAGGCCTGATCGCCCGCCGGTAAACGCCAAGGGCCCCGCCTCGAGTCTCGAGGCGGGGCCCTTGGCGTGGGGGGATCACACGATAGGGTCGCCGATGCAGCGCTCGAAGATCCCCCCTAGGGCCTCATAGTCGGCGTAATAGGCCAGGATGTTGGCTTCCACCCAGGCCGTGCGATCGAGCCCGGCCCAGGAAATCTCGTAACCGCAGTTAATGATCAGGTGCTCGAAGAGCAGGCGTTGCGCCCGGCCATTCCCCTCCCGGAAGGGATGCACCACGTTGAGGTCACCATAGAACTCGGCAACGGCCTCGACCAGGGCGGGCCGAGGGAGGCGAGTGAAGTAATCGGCTTGCTCAAGGGAGGCGAAGAGCTTGTTGGCTTCGGGCGCGATTCGCGAGGCAGTACAGAAACGCGTGTCCTGCTTGGCGATATCGATGGTGCGGAGTTCTCCCGCCCATTCATAGAGGTCGCCGAAGAGTTGGCGGTGGAGTCTGCAAAGATAGGGTAAGTCGTAGGGAGGAGGCTCGAATTCGATGGCCTGGGCGGCCCCCAGGGAGAGATGCTTTTCGGCCTCGACCAGTTGGGCGGCATCCTCGATACCCAGGCGGTTGCGCAGTACCTGAGTGCCTGGATAGCAGTAGGGATCCTGGTCGGTGCCGTACTTATCCACGTGAGGCCAATTACCGCGAGCGACTGATCTGCCGGTAGTGGCGAATTATCTCGGCCTTGGTGGCGTACTTCCCGGCAGAGGGCGCCTCGATGCCTTCGAGACGCAGGCTCTCGGCAAAGTTACCTTTCCTTACCCGAGCAAAATAGGCTTTCTTGGCCTCTACTGAGATGCCCTGCATGCCGTTTCTCCATTCGATCGATGCATTGACTATTTTACGTCCAATGGCGGCCGATGCCCATCACTGGTCACGGCGTTCCTGGCGGGTGGGTGGCTCGTCGGAGTCCGGGGCGCCCCATTCGGTATCGCGGCTGCCGTCGGGGTAGGTGTTGACCGTGCAGCCGGCGAGCCACAGGGCGCAGAGCAGGGCGAGGGCGGTAAGCAGGGGGCGCATGGGGAGTCTCCGGGCCGGAAGGGGGTATTGGCTTGAGTATTGCAGGTCCGAGGCGGGAGGGCTTCAACGGCCAGCCATTCCCGAGCGGCGGCGCCTCGCCTACCATGGGGCGGGAACCCCACGATAAGGATGCCGCGATGACCTTCGATCCCCTGCTCTCTAGCCTCCTGGCGGGCCTCGTCGGGGCCCTGCTGGCGGCCGGCCTGGCCGGGGCGGTCGCGGCTCGCCGCCTGGGCATGGCCCGGGAGTCCCAGGCGCGCCTCGAGGCGCAGCGGGACGCCGCCCGGGAGGCCCTGGCCGCGGCCCGGGAGACCCAGCAGGACCTCGAGACCCGCCTGGCCCGCGCCCAGCAGGGCGAGCAGGAGCTGCGCCAGGAGCGCGAGCGCCTCACCGAGCATCTGGCCCTCAAGGAGCAGCACTTCCAGGAACAGCTGGCCCTGCTCCGGGAGAGCCGTAGCCAGCTGACCCGGGAGTTCGAGACCCTGGCCAACGAGGTGCTGGAGCGCAAGGGGCGGGCCTTCGGCGAGCTCTCCCAGCAGCGCATCCAGGGCCTGTTGCAGCCGCTGCACAGCGAGATGAAGGGCTTTCGTGACCAGGTGGCCAGCATCCAGCGCCAGGAGAGCGAGCAGCGTATCCAGCTGCGCACCGAGCTGCAGCAGCTGCAGTCCCTCAACCGCGAGATCACCGACCAGGCCCAGCGCCTGACCCAGGCCCTCCAGGGCCAGAAGAAGGTCCAGGGCAACTGGGGCGAGCTGATGCTGGAGAACGTCCTCGATGGCTCCGGCCTGCGCCTGGGCAAGGACTACCGCCGCGAGGTGAGCATCGCCACCGAGGCGGGCCGGCGGCGCCCGGACGCCATCGTCTACCTGCCCCAGGGGCGTCACCTGGTGATCGATGCCAAGACCTCCCTGGTGGCCTATGTGCGCTACGTCAACGCCGAGGAGGAGGCGCAGCGCCGGGAGGCTCTGGCGGAGCACTGCCGGGCCATGGCGGCGCGCATCGACGAGCTGGCCGAGCGCCACTACTACGACCTGCCGGGGCTCAACTCCCCGGAGGTGGTGGTGATGTTCGTGCCGGTGGAGTCCGCCTATGTGGAGGCCCTCAAGGCCGACGAGACCCTCTTCCAGCGGGCCCTGGAGAAGAACGTCCTGGTGGCCACCCCCACCACCCTGCTGACCAGCCTGAATATCGTTCGCCAGCTATGGCGCTTCGAGGACCAGAGCCGGCACAGCGCCGAACTGGCCGGCCGCGCCGAGCGCTTCCATGCCAAGCTGCGCACCTTCCTGGTCAGCATGGAGGAGGTGGGGCGCAAGCTGGACGGCGCCCGCGGCAGCTACGACCAGGCCCTGGGGCAGCTGGTCAACGGCAAGGGCAACCTGGTCAAGCAGGCCGCCGACTTCGCCGAGCTGGGGGTGGCGGTGAAACGGGAGCTCCCGGAGTCCCTGGTGGAGCGGGCGCGGCTGGAGCTGGAGACGCCCCGCGGCGAAGCGGAGGCGTCTCCCGGCGAGGCCGGCCCGCTGCGCTGGGACACGTAACGCAACGGACCGGGAAGCCCGGGGTGAGGCTCGGGCGAGCGCGTCACTCGGCCGCGGCCCGGGCCGCCTCCAGCCAGGCGTCGACGCTGGCGCGGTTGGCCTCGATCCATTCCGCGGCCAGGGGCCGTACCTGGTCGTCGGTAAGCTCCTGCTCGCTCATGGCGTTGTCCACCTCGCTGATCCAGGCCAGCGGCAGGCGTACCCGGCGGAACAGTTCGGCGGCCGCCGGGTTGGCCTCGAGGAAGGCGTTATTGGCGGCCACGCGGATATCGGCGGCCACGAAGCCCATCTCGATGGGGTCGCTCACCGCTCCACTCACGTCCTCGGCGCGTTCCGCCTCGTCGCTGACGATGCCCGGGGCATTGATCCACATCACCTCCTCGCCGGGCGTCAGGGCCAGCAGCCAGGCGCTGGGGCCCCAGGTGTAGTAGAGGGCCGGCTCGCCGTTCTGGATCCGTGACAGTACCTCGGCGAAGTTGGCGGCATAGCCCGCGTCCACGTGGTGGATATGCTCGTGCAGCTCGAAGCGGTCGAGCATGGCGTTGATGGCCTCGTGACAGCCCCAGCCCGGGGGGCAGCCGAAGAGATCCGCCTTGCCGTCGCCGGTGGCGTCGAAGGCGGCCTTCACCTCGTCGCGGGTGAAGTCATCGATGCCGGTGATGCCATGGGCCTCCACGGCGGCGCTGTCCGCCAGGTAGCCCTGGATACCGCAGGCACCGCAGTGGGCCTCGAAGAGGGTGGCGGCGTCGTGGAAGCCGTCGGGCAGCTGCGGGTCGTGGAGCGGGAACCAGCCGTTGGGCCAGTAGTCGGCGTCGCCCTCGGCGATGGCCAGGTAGGCCACCGGGTTGGAGAGGGCGATGGGATCCTGGACCTCGTAGCCGAGCGCCTCCAGCAGCTCGACGAAGATCCAGCTCACCGGCACCGCCGAGGTCCAGGTCGCCACCGCCGGCTGCACGCTGACGCCCGCTCCGGGTTCCTCGGCGGCGGCGTTGTCGGTGGCGCCGAGGGCATAGGCCGCGGCGGCGGCCAGCAGGGCCCACTTCAGGGGGCGGGTTCGATGGATGATGTCTTTCATGGCACACCTCCTCTGACGATCAGGGGCGCTCGTCGGGCGCCCGGCCCGGCGCCTTGTCGCCCAGGCCTTGGGTGATTCGGTCGAGCACCATGGCCAGCAGCACGATGCCGATGCCGCCGACGAAGGCCTGGCCGATATTGAGCCGCTCCAGGCCGGCGTAGACCTCGAGGCCGAGGCCGCCGGCGCCGATGATGGCGGCGATCACTACCATCGACAGCGACAGCATGATGGTCTGATTGAGCCCCGCCATCAGGGTCGGCAGGGCCAGCGGAAACTGCACCTTCCAGAGGATCTGGCGGGGCGTGGAGCCGAAGGCCTCGGCGGCCTCGATATACTCCTGGCTGACCTGGCGGATGCCCAGGTTGGTGAGGCGGATCATCGGTGGCATGGCGAAGATGATGGTGGCGATCAACCCCGGCACGTTGCCGATGCTGAACAGCATCACCGCCGGCACCAGGTACACGAAGGGCGGCGTGGTCTGCATGATGTCCAGCAGCGGGCGCATCAGGGTGGCGAAGCGGTCGCTGCGGGAGCAGAGGATGCCCAGGGGCAGGCCGATGGCCACGCAGAACAGCACCGCGGTGACCACCAGGGAGAGGGTCTCGATCAGGGCGTCCCAGACCCCCATGAAGCCCACCAGGGCGAAGGCCGCGAAGGCGAAGAGGCCGACCCGCCAGGAGGCCGACCGCCAGCCGATCAGGAAGATGCCGACCAGGAAGAGGCCGGGGGGAATGCCGCCCAGGGCCCATTGGGTGGTCTGCATCACCGACTGCACCGGCGGGCTCACATAGCCGCGGAAGAAATCGCGAAAGTTGGCCACCACCCAGTTCACCGCCTCGGTGATCCACTGGCGCATCGGCAGGGCCTCGAGGAGGCCGAAGGGATCGGTGATCAGCAGGCGCAGGAATTCCAGCAACTCGTTCATGCGGTCGCCTCCTCGGCGCGGGGGCCGCGCTTCTCCAGGATGCCGTGGATCAACTGGGGCTCGTCGATCAGCCCCGTCAGGCGCCCCTCCTCGGTGACCAGCAGCGGCAGGCCACTGTGCAACCGGCCGCGCAGCACCCGGCGCAGCACCTCCTTACGGGGGCAGCTCAGCAGCAGGTCGTCCCGGGGGCGGTCGGGGGGAGGGGCCGTCAGGGCCTCGTCCAGCTCGCCCAGGGTCAGGGGGACCAGGTCCCGCCAGGCGCCCCGCAGCCGCCCCGTGTCGTCCAGCCCCAGGCGCAGGTCGGGATGGTCGCGATGCCCTAGCAGCCGCAGCCCGTCCCGCTCCCCCTGGCGAGTGAAGGCGCCATCGGTGAGGGGCAGGGCGATGGTACCGGCGCTGATCACCGCGGTGGGATCGGCATGCTCCACGAAGCGCGCCACATAGTCGGTGCGGGGATTGACCAGGATCTGTTCCGGGGTGCCCAACTGGACGATGGCGCCGTCCTCCATGATGGCGATGCGATCCCCCAGGCGCATCGCCTCGTCCAGGTCGTGGGTGATAAAGAGGATGGTGCGCCCCAGCCGCGCCTGCAGTTTCTTCAGCTCCTGCTGCATGGTGACCTTGATCAGTGGGTCCAGGGCCGAGAAGGGTTCGTCCATCAGCAGTACCCGGGCCTCGGTGGCCAGGGCCCGGGCCAGCCCCACCCGCTGCTGCATGCCGCCGGAGAGGGTCTGGGGGTAGGCGTCACCCCAGTCGTCCAGGCCGACCATCGCCAGCACCTCCTGGGCGCGGCGGCAGCGCTCATCGGTCGCCATGCCCTGAATCTCCAGGCCATAGGCCACGTTGGAGCGCACCGAGCGGTGGGGGAAGAGGGCGAAGTGCTGGAAGACCATGCTCAGATGGCGGCGGCGCAGGCGTCGCAGTCGCTCGGGGGAGGCGCCGGTGATCTCCTCGCGCCCCGTCTCCGGGACCTCCAGGAAGATGCGCCCGGCGGTGGGCTCGATCAGGCGATTGATGCAGCGGATCAGGGTCGACTTGCCGCTGCCGGAGAGCCCCATGATCACGAAGACCTCGCCGGGCTCCAGGGCGAAACTGACGTCGTTGACCCCCAGCACATGGCCGCTCTCGGCCTGAAGCTCGGCCTTGCCCTGGCCCGCCTTCAGCCGGGCCAGCGCCGAGGTCGGGTCGGGACCGAACAGTTTGGTCACGCCTTCCACGCGGATCACGATACCCTCCCCACCAGGTGAGTCGCCTCGCCCTGGGTATGGCGCCAGTGACGGGCGGCACCCGGTCGGGTTGTCGTATCTACAGCATAGAAGTTCTGGGAGTGGCGTTGTTGCACGCCGCCGGCATCGAGCCCGACAGCCTCCTAGAGTCCCGGCCGCGCCTCGACCCGGCCGGGTGATCGTCGCCCCGGGCGGCTTAGAGCCCCATCCGCTCTTTGACGCGACCGGGTGGTCGTCGCCCCGGGCGGCTTAGAGCCCCAGCCGCTCTTTGACGCGACCGAAGGCCGCCAGGGCGGCCTCCAGGTCGTCCCGGGAGAGGGCCGCGGAGACCTGGGTGCGGATGCGCGCCTTGCCCTGGGGCACCACCGGGTAGGAGAAGGCCACCACATAGATGCCTTCTTCGAGCATCGCCTCGGCGAAGCGCGCCGCCAGGGCGGCGTCGTGGAGCATCACCGGGACGATGGGGTGCTCGCCGGGCAGCAGCTCGAAGCCGAGATCCTCGAGGCCGGCGCGGAAGACGCGGGTGTTCTCCGCCAGGCGATCCCGCAGCTCGCTGGATTCGCTGACCAGTGTCAGGGCCTCGAGAGCCCCGGCCACCACCGGCGGCGCCACGGTATTGGAGAAGAGGTAGGGGCGCGAGCGCTGACGCAGCAGCTCCACCACCTCCCGGCGGCCGCTGGTGTAGCCGCCGCTGGCGCCGCCCAGGGCCTTGCCCAGGGTGCCGGTGATGATGTCCACCCGATCCATGCAGCCCCGGTACTCGTGGGTGCCGCGGCCGCCGGCGCCGAGGAAGCCGGTGGCGTGGCAGTCGTCGAAGTGGACCAGGGCGCCGTAGCGTTCGGCCAGGTCGCAGATCTCGTCGAGGCGGGCGATATAGCCGTCCATGGAGAAGACGCCGTCGGTGCTGATCAGCTTGAAGCGGGCACCGCGGCGGTCCGCCTCCTGGAGCTGGGCCTCCAGGTCGGCCATGTCGTTGTTGCGGTAGCGATAGCGGCTGGCCTTGCACAGGCGGATGCCGTCGATGATGCTGGCGTGGTTGAGTTCGTCGGAGATCACCGCGTCCTCGGGACCCAGCAGGGTCTCGAAGAGGCCGCCGTTGGCGTCGAAGCAGGAGGGGTAGAGGATGGTCTCCTCGGTGCCCAGGAAGTCGCTGAGTTTCTGCTCCAGCTGCTTGTGCAGGCTCTGGGTGCCGCAGATAAAGCGCACCGAGGCCAGGCCATAGCCCCAGGTATCTAAGCCGGCCCGGGCGGCGGCGGTGACTCGCGGGTGCTGGGCCAGGCCCAGGTAGTTGTTGGCACAGAGGTTGAGTACCTCGCGGCCCGAGTCGAGGCCCACATGGGCGCCCTGGGGGGTGGTGATCAATCGCTCCTGCTTGGTCAGGCCGGCGGCCTCGATGGCCTCGAGCTGTTGGCGCAGGTGCTGGCGGAAATCGCCGTACATAGCCCTATCTCCCTGTTATTGGTAAGGCAGCAAGATTGGTAAGGCAGCAAAGCTCTGGTGTGGGACGCCGGGGGAGGGCAGAGCGAAGCGTCTTTTTCATGGGTAAGGAGCACTGCTCCGAACGGGTAAGCCATGGATGGCTTACCCAGGCCCTGGAAGCGGAGCAGGATAGCGTAGCTTCGCAGGAAAAAGTCGAGCGCCCAGGGAAGGGTTTACCGCGTCTTCGCGAGTCCTCCCCCCGGAGAGTCCCTCCCAACCAGGCTACTCCCAGTTCAGCACCACCTTGCCCGCGGAGCCGTCGAGCATGGCGTCGAAGCCCTGCTGAAACTCCCGGTAGGGCAGGCGGTGGGTGATCACCGGGGAGATATCCAGCCCCGACTCGATCATCACCGACATCTTGTACCAGGTCTCGTACATCTCCCGGCCATAGATGCCCTTGATGGTCAGCATATTGAAGATCACCGTGTTCCAGTCGATGGCCATGGCCTCGCTGGGGATACCCAGCATGGCCACCTTGCCGCCGTGGCAGAGGTTGGCCAGCAGGTCGCGGAAGGCCTCGGGGCTGCCGCTCATCTCCAGGCCCACGTCGAAGCCCTCGGCCATGCCCAGGTCGCGCTGCACCTCGGCGAGGGTCTCGTGGCGCACGTCCACGGTGCGGGTGGCACCCAGGCGTCGGGCCAGGGCCAGGCGCTCCGGGTTGAGGTCGGTGACCACCACATGGCGGGCCCCGGCATGGCGACACACCGCCGCGGCCATGGCGCCGATGGGGCCGGCCCCGGTGATCAGCACGTCCTCGCCCAGCAGCTCGAACTGCAGGGCGGTATGCACGGCGTTGCCGAAGGGGTCGAAGAGCGCCGCCACGTCCAGGTCGATGCCCGGGCGATGCTCCCAGACATTGGACATGGGCAGGGCCAGGTATTCGGCGAAGGCGCCGGGGCGATTGACGCCGATGCCGCTGGTGTGGGCGCACAGGTGGCGGCGCCCGGCCAGGCAGTTGCGGCAGCGCCCGCACACCACATGACCCTCGCCGGAGACCAGTTGGCCCGGCTTGAAGTCGTTGACGTTGGAGCCCACCTCGACGATTTCGCCGACGAACTCGTGGCCCACCACCATGGGGGTGGGGATGGTCTGCCGGGCCCAGGCGTCCCACTGGTAGATGTGCAGGTCGGTGCCGCAGATGGCGGTGCGCTTGACGCGGATGAGCACGTCATTGATGCCCACCTGGGGCTCGGGAACCTCTTCCAGCCAGAGGCCGGGTGCGGCCTCGCGCTTGACCAATGCCTTCATGGTGTCTCCTTGGGCAGGTGATTTCCCTCAGGGCTTTCGTTGAGGCCCGGGGCTACCCTGGGGGCAGGCACTCCGCGAAGACGCGGTAAACCCATCCCTGGGCGCTCGACTTTTTCCTGCGAAGCTACGCTATCCTGCTCCGCTTCCAGGGCCTGGGTAAGCCATCCATGGCTTACCCGTTCGGAGCAGTGCTCCTTACCCATGAAAAAGACGCTTCGCTTCGGCCTGTCCCCAGCGCCCCTCAGCCATCAACTGAGATGGCCCCTAAATTCCCTGGCATTCCCGATCAGGAGGTTTAAGATACGAGAATAAATTCCAGTATTGCAGATGTATTCCGTTATGCAAGAAATTATTCCAGTATTTTGTATGTTGCGTTCCATGGAGGACACCCGATGACGGCCACGTCGCCTCCCGCATCGCGCCCGGGCGAGCGCCCCGGCGACCTGGGCAGCCAGGTGCTCTCCGGCCGGGTAATCGAGCTGCGCAAGAAGCGCGGCCTGACCTTGGATCAACTGGCGGCGGCCTCCGGGGTCAGCCGCTCCATGCTCAGCCAGATCGAGCGCGGCCGGGCCAACCCCACCCTGGCGGTGACCCTGCGCATCGCCCAGGCCTTCGGCCTGAGCATCGGCGAACTGGTCGACCAACCCTGGACCGCCTCGCGCATCGAGGTGGTGCGCAGCGACGACGCCAACCAGCTGTTCCGCGACGATCGGGAGTGCCGCATCCGTACCCTCTCGCCGCTGCATATGGAGAAGTCGGTGGAGTTCTACGAGATCCGTCTCTCTCCGGGGGCTCGGCTCTCCAGCGCGCCCCACTTCGAGGGCACCCGGGAACTGCTCAGCGTGACCCAGGGACGGGCGCGGATACTGGCAGGGGACAACGTCAGCCTGCTGGGCCCCGGTGATTCGGCGCACTATCACGCCGACCTCGACCACACTATCGAGAATAGCGGAGACCAGGAGCTGGTGTGCTTCCTGGTGGTGACCTATCAGTAGCCGTAGCGGGCGAGGGAGGAAGGCAGGGTGACCGGTTGGATCTATTGGCTGGACATGGCCGGGGTGATCGTCTTCGCCCTGACCGGGGTGATTCTCGCCTGCCGCTCGCGGATGGACCCCTTCGGCATGCTGGTGCTGGCGGCGGTGACCGGCATCGGCGGCGGCACCCTGCGCGACCTGGTGCTGGGGGTGCGGCCGGTGTTCTGGGTGGAGGACCCCACTTACCTGTGGGTGATCCTCACCACGGTGGCGCTGTCGATCCTCGGCTTTCGCTATATCCACCGCCTGACCCGCACCTTCCTGCCGGTCACCGACGCCTTCGGCCTGGCGTTGTTCACGGTGCTCGGCGCCCACAAGGCGCTGCTCCTGGAGGCCCCGGGCATCGTGGCGGTGCTGATGGGGATGATGACCGGGGTGGCCGGGGGCATGATCCGCGATGTCCTGGCGCGGCGCGTGCCCATGGTGCTGCGCCAGGAGATCTATGCCACCGCGGCGATTCTCGGCGGCAGTGCCTATGTGCTGCTCCATGGCCTGGGGGTGGTTCAGTGGCTCGGCGTGAGCCTGGCCATCGCCCTGACCCTGGGGCTGCGCCTGGCGGCCATCTACTGGCGACTGTCGCTGCCCACCTTCGCCTGGGTGGTCACCGCCCCCGGCACGCCCCCCGGCGACCCGGCTCTGCCTCCCGGCGAGACGCCGCCGCGCAAGCGCGCCAAGGCTAGAGTCAAGCTGATCCGGCCCGGGCACTCCCGACGCGGTCGCCGTTAGGCCGCGACTCAGTGGCCGTTATAGAGGCTGAAGCTGGCGTCGTTGAGCCACAGGTGGAGCAGGATGCTGGCCACATAGCCGAGCAGGATGATCGGCGACCAGCGCAGGTGTCCCATGAAAGTGTAGGAGCCGCGGGCCTGGCCCATCACCGCGACCCCGGCGGCGGAGCCCACCGACAGCAAACTGCCGCCGACCCCGGCGGTGAGGGTAATCAGCAGCCAGTGGCCGTGGGACATCTCCGGCTCCATGGTCAGCACCGCGAACATCACCGGGATATTGTCGATCACCGCCGACATCAGGCCCAGGGCGATATTCGCCCAGGTGGCATCCCACTGGGTATAGAGCAGCTCGGAGAGCAGGCTCAGGTAGCCCATGAAGCCCAGGCCGCCGACGCACATCACCACCCCGTAGAAGAACAGCAGGGTGTCCCACTCGGCCCGGGCGATACGGTTGAAGACATCGAAGGGCACCACGCTGCCCAGGCGTTCCAGGGCGCGCTGATCGCCACGGCGCACGGCGATATCGCGCTTGCGGGCCAGGGAGCGGCCGAGGGAGCGGCGCAGGTAATAGCCGAAGAACTGCAGGTAGCCCAGGCCGGTCATCATGCCCAGCACCGGCGGCAGGTGCAGCAGGGTATGGCAGGCCACGGCGCTGGCCACGGTGAGCAGGAAGAGGGCGATGATGCGCCGCGCGCCGCGCTTGAGCTCGACATGCTCATCGTGAGGGGCCGGGTGGTGCTTCTTGACGAAGAAGCTCATGGCCACCGCCGGCACCAGGTAGTTGACCAGCGACGGCAGCAGCAGGTCGAAGAACTCGTAGAACTTGACCATGCCCGCCTGCCAGACCATCAGGGTGGTGATATCGCCGAAGGGGCTGAAGGCACCGCCGGCGTTGGCCGCCACCACGATGTTCACGCAGCACAGGTTGATAAAGCGGTGGTCGCCTTCCGCCACCTTGGTGACCACGGCACACATCAGCAGCGCCGTGGTCAGGTTATCGGCGATGGGCGAGATCACGAAGGCCAGGGAGCCGGTGATCCAGAACAGGCTGCGGTAGCTGAAGCCGCGCTCCAGCATCCAGGCGCGCAGGGCATCGAAGACCCGGCGCTCGTCCATGGCGTTGATATAGGTCATCGCCACCAGCAGGAAGAGCATCAGCTCGGTGAACTCCAGCAGGGTATGGCGGAAGGCATCTTCCGCCGCCTGGGGCTGGCCGGCCTGCACATAGACCCAGCCCACCAGGGCCCAGATGATGCCCGCCGCCACCAGCACCGGCTTGGACTTGCGCATCTTGAGGAATTCCTCGCCCATCACCAGCAGGTAGGCGAGCACGAAGAAGACCAGGGCTATGCCGCCGACCATGGAGTTGGTGAGATCCAGGGGGCCAGCGGCGGCCAGGGCCAGGGGGCTGGCCAGCAAGGCCAGTGCCCCCAGGGTCAGTCCGAAGACAGGGTGGGGAGAGAAGGCGAGTCGCATGGGTGAATTTATCCTTATTAGGCGCAGTAAATAGAGGATTCCGATGCTAGCATGTTGCGCCCTGTCAAGGGCTTGGCACTTGGTCGGTAATGGCGGCTTTTCCGGCCATGCACGACGCGCCGCCCTGTGTTACAAACGAAGTTTCGGGCCGCCGCGGCGGCTAGAACGTGGCGAGAGCCGATCGATTAGGCAGAGTTGACATGTTTCTTGATGAGTTTCATTCGGTCAGGGATGATCGGATCTGCATTTCCGCCGACCAGGCCAGCCACTTCGCCAAGGGGGTGGCCGGGGACTACAACCCCATTCATAACCCGGACGCCCGGCGTTTCTGCGTGCCGGGTGACCTGCTCTTCGCCCTGGTTCTGATGCGCTTCGGCCTCTCCCAGCGCATGGTCTTCCATTTCCGCAGCATGGTGGGTGCCGGCGTCCCCCTGGCTTTGAATCTCGATGACGATGGCCTGATTCGCGTCACCGACGAGGCCGGCAAGCTCTACCTGGAGGTGGAGCGCGATGGCGAGATCACCCATGACGAGGCGGTGATCGAGGCCTTTACCCGGCGTTATGTGGCCTTCTCCGGCAAGAATTTCCCCCATTATCTGAAGCCGCTGATGGAGGCCCAGGGGGTGATGTTCAATCCCCAGCGTCCCCTGGTGATCTACGACAGCATGGGCTTCGAACTGGAGCGCCTGGACGTGCGCGAACCCTCCCTGGCACTCTCCGATTCGTCCCTGGAGGTGAACGGCAAGCGTGGCGATGTGCGCCTGGAGTTCGCCTTGAGTGGCGCCGACGGGCCCCTGGGGCGCGGCTCCAAGAAGCTGGTGGTCAGCGGCCTGCGCGATTACGACGCCGAGGCCATGGAGGCCATCGTGGCGGAGTTCTATCGCCTGAAGGGCGCCTACGAAGGGGTGGCCTGAGCCCCCGGATCTTCGGAGACGGAGACCCGGGGGCGGCGTCCTGCCGGCTGCTCGAGGGCAGCGCCTGATCCTGTCCGAGGCGTGCGACGTCGCCCAGGGATAGCCCGCTGTCGCGACCGTGAAGGCGGAGCCTGGACGGCTGGCACAGGCTTAGGGAAAGCCCCGCGGTGGGCATGGCGCCCATCGCCCGAGCGCAGGAGTGGCGATGATGACGACTCCCCATGGGCTGGCCCTGGCGGCGGCCCCGGACGACGGCGACCTGGCCATCGCCCGGGCCACGCCCTTGCGCCCCATCCTGCCCCTGGCCGAGCAGCGCCTGGGGCTCGCCGCCGAGGCGCTGATTCCGTACGGTCACCAGATCGCCAAGCTCAGCCATGCCACCCTCGCCAGCCTCGGCGAGCGGCCCCCCGGGCGTTTGGTGCTGGTCAGCGCCATGAGCCCCACCCCCGCCGGCGAAGGCAAGACCACCACCAGCGTCGGGCTCTGCGATGCCCTCAATCGGCGTGGCATCAGCGCCGCGGTGTGCCTGCGCGAGCCCTCCCTGGGCCCCTGCTTCGGTCTCAAGGGCGGCGCCGCCGGCGGTGGCCGGGCCCAGGTGGGGCCCATGGAGGCGATCAACCTACACTTCACCGGCGACTTTCACGCCATCACCGCCGCCCATAACCTGCTCGCCGCCCTGCTCGACAACCACCTCTACTGGGGTAACGCCCTGGCCATCGACCCCGAGCGGGTGGTGTGGACCCGGGTGCTGGACATGAACGACCGGGCCTTGCGCCGGATCGAGGTCGGTGGCGGCACCGACTCCCGGGCGGTGCCCCGGGAGAGCGGCTTCGAGATCACCGCCGCCTCCGAGGTGATGGCGATCCTCTGCCTGGCGGAGGACCTCGACGACCTGGAACGGCGCCTGGGGCGCATCGTGGTGGCCTGGCGGCGCGACGATACGCCGGTGACCGCCGCCGACCTGGAGGCCCAGGGGGCCATGGCGGTGCTGCTCAAGGAGGCCTTCCAGCCCAACCTGGTGCAGACCCTGGAGCATAACCCGGCCTTCGTCCATGGCGGTCCCTTCGGCAATATCGCCCATGGCTGCAACTCCCTGGCGGCCACCCGGGCGGCCCTGGCGCTATCCGAGGTGGTGGTCACCGAGGCGGGCTTCGGCGCCGACCTGGGCGCCGAGAAGTTTATCGATATCAAGGGGCGTCAGGCGGGGCTCTACCCGGATGCCGCCGTGCTGGTGGCCACCCTGCGGGCGCTGAAGTACCACGGCGGCGCCGCCCGGGAGGCCCTGGGCGAGCCCGATGCCGGGGCCCTGGAGGCCGGCCTGGCCAATCTCGATCGACACCTTTCCATCCTGCGGCGCTTCGGCCTGGAGCCGGTGGTGGCGCTGAATGTCTTCGCCGGGGACAGCGCCGCGGAGCTGGCCCGGGTGGAGGCCCATGGTCGGGACCTGGGGGCGACGGTGGTGACCTGTCGCCACTGGGCCGAGGGCGGCGCCGGTGCCGAGACCCTGGCCGCCGAGGTGGTCTCCCGGTTGCAGGGCGAGGCACCGAGGGTGGCACCCCTCTACGGCGATGACCTGCCCCTGGCGGAGAAACTCGAGTGCATCGCCCGGGAGCTGTATGGCGCCGTGGGCATCGATCTGAGCCCCGCCGCCCGGGAGCAGCTGGCCCGCTTTACCGCGGCGGGCTACGGCCACTTGCCGGTGTGCATCGCCAAGACGCCCTTCAGCTTCAGCGACGACCCCCGGTGCCTGGGTGCCCCCGAGGGGCACCGCCTGAGCATTCGCGAGGCTCGCCTCAGCGCCGGGGCCGGTTTCGTGGTGGCGCTGTGCGGCGAGATCCTGACCCTGCCGGGGCTGCCCCGGGAGCCGGCGGCTCAGGGCATGGGGCTGGATGGCCAGGGGCATATCGAGGGACTCTTCTAGGACTTACTCCCTGTCGGTGACCACCAGCACCGGACAGGGCGCCTCGGCGATCAGGCGTCGACTGACGCTGCCCAGTAGTCGTTCCCGCCACTGCCCCAGGCCGCGGCGTCCCATCACCACCAGGGGACGGCCCCCGCGGCGGCGGATCTCGGCGAGCAGGCCCCGCGCCGGCGAGGCGTCCACCAGCGAGCGGGTCTCGACGTCGAGCGAGTCGGCGAAGTGGCGGAGGGCCCGGGCGAAGCGCCAGTCGCCGTCGCCGTCCTGTGATCCGCTGGCGCAGTGCAGCAGGGTCACCGGCAGGTCGCCGCTGATCGCCAGGTCGGCGGCCAGCCGTGCGGCCCGGTCGCTATGGGAGGAGCCGTCCAGCGGCAGCAGCAGGCGGTCGATACCCGCCACCGGGGGCAGATCGGCGCGGACCACCGCCACGGGGCAGGTCGCCTTGTGCAGCAGGGTGTCGCCGAGGCCGGCCAGCAGATGGCCGGGGGGGCCGGGCAGCCCCGCTACCAGCAGGGCGTGGTCATGGCGGCGCAGGTGCGCCAGCAGGTCCCGGGCCAGGTGATGCACCAGGTCCCGCTCGCGCAGGGTGACCTCCACCAGGGGGGCCGAGAAGTCTTCGCCCAGGGCCTCCCGGGCATGGCGAAAGGCCGCCTCCTCGCCGCCGTTCAGCGCCTGGTGATCGTGATCCGCCTCGCCGAGCCGATTGGCGGGGATATCGCTCAGCTCGGCGGGATAGAGGGGGCGCACATGGGTCAGCTCGAGGGTGGCCCGCCAGCGGGTCGCCAGCTCTCCGGCCAGCCGCACCGCGGCACGGCTGGTGGGGCTGGCGTCCACGGGCACCAGGATCCGCCGAATCGCCTCGCTCATTCCTGCCTCTCCCGATGATGCCTCGCTGGGAATAGCCTAGCTCAGCGGCACCAGGCGCGGAGCGATCATATGCTCCGGGCGCAGGATGTCATCCAGGGTGGCGTCGTCGAGCAGTTGCTCCTCGCGCACCAGCTCCAGCACCCCGCGGCCGGAGGCCAGGGCCTCCCGGGCGATGCGGGTGGCGTTCTCGTAGCCGATATAGGGGTTCAGGGCGGTGACCAGGCCGATGGAGTTCTCGACCAGCTCCCGGCAGCGCTGCTCGTTGGCGGTGATGCCCACCACGCAGTGCTCGCGCAGCATGTCCATGGCCCGGGTCAGCAGGCGGATGGAGTCGAAGATCTTGTAGGCGATCAGCGGCTCCATGACGTTGAGCTGCAGCTGGCCGCCCTCCGCCGCCATGGTCAGCGCCAGGTCGTTGCCGATCACCTCGAAGGCCACCTGGTTGACCGCCTCTGGGATCACCGGATTGACCTTGCCCGGCATGATCGAGCTGCCCGGCTGGCGCGGCGGCAGGTTGATCTCGTTGAAGCCGGTGCGCGGGCCGCTGGAGAGCAGGCGCAGGTCGTTGCAGATCTTCGACAGCTTCACCGCCAGGCGCTTGAGCATGCCGGAGAAGAGCACGAAGGCACCCATGTCGGAGGTGGCCTCGATCAGATCCTGGGCCGGTACCAGGGGGTGGCCGCTGATCGCCGCCAGGCGTTCCACCGCCAGGCGCTGGTAGCGCGGGTCGGCGTTGATGCCGGTACCGATGGCGGTGCCGCCCAGGTTGACCTCGCAGAGCAGCGCCGGCACCTGCTTGGTGAGGTGGCCCAGGTCCTCGCCCAGGGTATTGGCGAAGGCGTGGAACTCCTGCCCCAGGGTCATGGGCACCGCGTCCTGGAGCTGGGTGCGGCCCATCTTCAGTACCTCGGCGAACTCCTTGCCCTTGGCGGAGAAGGCCAGGCACAGCTTCTCCAGGCTGGCCAGCAGGGAGTCGTGGCCCAGCAGCAGGCCCAGACGGATCGCCGTGGGGTAGGCGTCGTTGGTGGACTGGGCCATGTTGACGTCGTTATTGGGGTGCAGGTGGCGGTAGTCGCCCTTGGCATGGCCGAGGTATTCCAGTCCCAGGTTGGCGATCACCTCGTTGGCGTTCATGTTGGTGGAGGTGCCGGCGCCGCCCTGGATCATGTCCACCACGAACTGGTCATGCTGCTCGCCGTCGATTACCCGCCGGCAGGCGTGGTCGATGGCCTCGAAGCGGGCCTTGTCCAGGTGGCCGAGGCGCTGGTTGGCACCGGCGGCGGCCTGCTTGACCATGGCCAGGGCGATCACCAGCTTGGGGTAGTGCGAGAGCGGCACGCCGCTGAGGTGGAAGTTGTTCACCGCGCGCAGGGTCTGGATGCCGTAGTAGGCCTCGGCCGGCACCTCCAGGCTGCCCAGCAGATCGTGCTCTTCACGGGTGGCGGGGGAAACGGCGGGGGCGACTTCACTCATCTTCGACTCTCGGCAAGGTCAGGGGTTGAATGGCGCTCACGCTACCGAGTCGCCCGGGCGCTGACCAATGCCGTTGTCTTGGGAGCCATGCCGCCCCGGAATCATGTCTGGCGGGCATGGGGCATGTCGTGGTCGCCTCGCGACCGGGCGAGGCGCCGGAGGAGAGCGACGCCCAGCAACAGCAGCCCCATCAGCGTCGCCAGCAGCCAGGGGAAGGCGGCGGTGCCGGCACGCTCCAGCAGCGGCCCGGTGAGGGAGGGCACCAGCATGGCGCCCAGGCCGCTGGCCAGGAAGATCAGGCCGGTGCGCTTGCCGCTCATGGTCATCAGCCGATTGCACAGCCCGAACAGGGTGGGAAAGATCGCCGAGGCGGCCAGGCCATAGCCCAGGGCGATCGGCCACAGCGGCAGCCAGGGCATGGCCAGGGCACTGGCCAGGCCCAGCCCCAGACAGCCCAGCAGCAGCCACCAGGGAGAGATCAGGCGCAGCAGCGGGATCGCCAGCAGGCGTCCCGCCGAGAGCGCCAGCCAGAAGAGGGTGACCAGCAGGGCGGCGCTCTCCCGGGGCTCGCCCTGAAGGATCGCGTAGGCGGTGATCCAGCCGGCGAAGGTGATCTCGGCGCCCACATAGAGGGAGAAGAGCAGCATCAGGGCGCCCAGCAGGCGGGTGTCGCCGCGCCGCGGTCGCGGCGATGCCTTATCGCCAGGCGTCGCCTCTGGGGCCCGGGGGGCGGGGTCGCGGCGCAGCCAGGCCAGCAGGGTCAGGGCGTAGAGTCCCACCCCCCAGAAGGCCCACTCGAAGCGGCCGCTCCACTGCAGGGCCGCCACCAGGACCAGGGGCGCGAGCATATTGCCGAGGGCGAAGCAGAAGTGCAGGGCGCTGATATAGGGCCCCGCGGCCTGGCGGTGGGTCCATAGCAGCAGGGTGTTGCTGCCGGCATTGATCGCCACCTCGGCGAAGCCCATGACGAAGATCACCGCGATCAGCACCGCCAGGGAGGGGCTCAGCGGCGCCAGGGTCAGCGCCAGGACCATCAGCCCCACCATCAGCATCAGCGCCGGGTGGCCGGGCAGGCGATCCACCAGCACGCCGACGCTCACCGAGCCGAGCATATTGCCCAGGGCCCGGGCGGTGAACAGCAGGGCGATCTGGCTCATGCCGGCGCCGGTCAGCTCCGCCAGGTGCGGCAGGGCGGGGCCCAGCAGGCCGCCGGTCAGGCCGATGGCGACGAAGGCCAGGAAATAGGTGAGGGTGACGCGACGCCGATAGGCGTTCTCAAACAGCGGCATGGGGCTTCCCCGGACGGACGAAGCGCCCCATGCTGCCGCAAGTGCGAAGAAAAGTCCTGCGCCCCGAGGGCGTGGATGCATTCGCCCCCGGCATGGCTTATGGTTCCTGGCGAACCCTGTGCCGGGAGGCGCCATGATACGAGGCCTGTTGATAACCGCCGACGGCGCGGTGACACACGGCGGCGAGGAGCTGATCGCCCGTTGGCGAAGCGACGGCGACAGCCGCTTGTGGCTCGATCTCCAGGGCGAGCCGCAGCCTCGGGAGCGGGCCCTGCTGGAGGACTTCGGTTGCCACCCCCTGGCCATCGAGGATGCCCACCGGGAGCGTCATCCCCCCAAGATCGAGGAGTTCGAGAGCCATACCCTGATCCTCTATCGCGGCATCGCCTCCTTCGATGCCGAGCTCAACTATGTGCCCCAGCAGGTCGCCTTCTTTATCGGCGAGCGCTATCTGATCAGCCTGCATCCGGGGATCGCCCTGAGCCTCGACCGGCTCTTCGACAATGGCGAGGGGCGGCGCCTGCTGGCGCGTTCGCCGGAGTTTGTGGCCCTCCGGGCGATGTATGTCTCGGCGGGCTTCTATCTGGATAGCCTGCTGGAGTTCGAGGAGGTGCTCAGCGACCTGGAGGATGGCCTGCTGGAGGGGGGCGACGATGCCCTGATGCGCCAGTTGATCGCCTATCGTTCCAAGCTGGTCAAGATGCGTCGCGTCTTCAACTATCACGTCGGCATCACCCAGGAGCTGACCGCCTACGACTACCGCCATCTGCCGCGGGAGCTGGACGAGACCCTGCATGCCATCAATGACGTTCACGAGCGCTTCGAGCGCCTCTACAGCCTCACCCAGATGTATTACGAGATCTGCGGTGACCTGGTGGATGGCTATATTTCCCTCTCCTCCCACCAGCTCAACAACACCATGCGCATCCTCACGGTGATCACCGCCATCTTCGTGCCCCTGACCTTCCTGGCCGGCATCTACGGCATGAACTTCGCGCATATGCCGGAGCTCGGCTACCGCTACGCCTATTTCATCCTGCTCGGCGTGATGCTGCTGATCGCCATCGCCCTGGTGTGGCTGTTCCGTCGCTGGCGCTGGATATAACGGCGCTCGGTCCCGCGGCGCACTATGCTGGGGATGAACCCAAACAGCCAAGGGAGGTCCGCCATGTCGATTGCCAGCCTGTCTCGAGGGGCGCTGCTCGGCGCCCTGTGCCTGCCCGCCGTGGCCCTGGCCAGCGAGGGGCATGACCTGGTCTTCCAGGGCGATGCCAGCTTCCAGGGGCCCCATGGGGGCCAGGCCATCGCCGTGGCCCTGGTGGAGGCCGAGAGCGGCGAGGTGCTGGTGCGCCAGGCAGGGCGCGTCGCCGGCGAGGGCGAAACGGCCTTCGCCTTCGAGTTCCCCGGCGCGCTGATGCCGGAGACCGCCTACGAGGTCCACTACTGGATCGACTCCAACTTCGGTGGCGGCGGCGAGGGCGTCTGCGATGCCATGAGCCAGGATCACCAGTGGCGGGTGGCCCTGGACCCCGGGATGGGGGACCTGACCCATACCGAGACGCATGAGCCGGCCCGGCTGGGCGAGGTCTGCGACAGCTTCATGATGGAGGGGTGAGCCGTGGCATGCCATCCGAGCCCCGGGCCAGGTCCCGGGGTTCGGCGTGTCAGGGCAGCAGGTCGAGGAGGACGCGGCCGCTGCGGGGGTCGAAGGGCGCCGAATGGTGCTCGTGGACCAGCTTCCACTCCCCCTCGATGCGCCTGAGTCCACCGCTCATGCGCAGCCAGCCGGCATCCTTGGCATCGCCGCCGCAGCGGATCAGGGCATGGCAGAAGGCCACCTGGTCCTCGGCATAAATGACCTCCTCGTGAAGCTCGAAGACCATCTCGTCCGGGCACTGTGCCAGGCAGCTCGCCCAGTGCTCGCGGTAGGCCTCCCGTCCCTTGAACTGCAGCTGGGTGATGGCATCGAAGGCGACGATCTCGGCGGCATAGTGGGCGGTGATGGCATCGATGTCCTTGGCGCGCACCGCCGCCGCCCAGTCGTCCAGTAACTCCATGACCGCGGTTTCGGCGGACAGGCCGGTAGGTGTGCTCATGGGGGCTCTCCTCGAGATGACGGGCTTTTAGTGTGGCAGCCGTCTCTCCGAGGCGGGGCGATCAGATCGACATCCAGGCGTCTTCCCGCGGCGAACGGCCGGCCAGGTCGCCTACTACCTCTTCGCCATGCATCTGCAAGGGTGGATCATCGGGGGAACCGGCCATCGCCATGGGCCGATCGGCCTACAGCTTGACCTTGCCGCGCAGCGCCTTGGTCTTGCCCTTCTGGGTCTTCTTGTCGACCCGGCGCCGCTGGGAGCCCTTGGTGGGGCGGGTGGCCTTGCGGCGCTTCTGGGTCTTCACCGCCTCGAGGATCAGCGCCCTGAGGCGGCGCAGGGCGTCTTCCTTGTTGAGCTCCAGGGTGCGGTGGCTCTGCGCCTTGATGACGATCACCCCCTCCTTGCTGATGCGCTGGTCGGAGAGCGCCATCAGTCGTTCCTTGTAGAAGGGCGGCAGGCTGGAGCGGGGGATATCGAAACGCAGGTGCACCGCCGAGGCGACCTTGTTGACGTTCTGGCCGCCGGCGCCCTGGGCGCGGATCTGGGTGATCTCGATCTCCCAGTCGGCCAGGGAGACGTTATTGGAGAGTCTCAGCATGGGCGCCTCAGTGCCCCCGGCGCAGGGGCGCCAGCAGGTCGTTCAGGCCGTTATGGTCGATCTCGTGCATCAGCTGCAGCAGGCGTCCCAGTTCGCTCTTCGGGAACCCCTCCCGGGCGAACCAGGCCAGGTAGGGGCCGGGCAGGTCGGCGATCACCCGGCCGGCATACTTGCCGAAGGGCATCTTCAGGGTGACCAGCCGCTCGAGGTCTTGCGGGTTCACGACAGACTCCTCGCGAGGATGGGCGACCTACTCTACGGGCTCCCGGCCGATCCGGCCAGTCGTCCCTGGCCGCCCAGGGCGAGGGGGACTCGACCGCGGGCCCGAAGATTGGGCATGCTGGCGGCCTGTCTCTGCAGAGGGCGAGGAGCGATGACGGGATGGAAAGGATGGGCCGGCGGCTGGGGGCTGCTCCTGGCAGGGCTGGCGTCGGCGGACGAGGCGCCGGTATTCGGCTGGGTGGAGAAGGCCTCCCTGGAACCCTGGGGCATCGAGGTCAAGGCCAAGCTGGACAGCGGCGCCCTGACCTCGTCGCTGGATGCCCGGGACATCCAGCGCTTTACCCGGGACGGTGAGCCCTGGGTGCGCTTTCGCCTCGACCTGGAGGACGAGGCCACCGGCGAGGTGATCAGCGAGACCCTGGAACTGCCCCGCTATCGCCGGGTGCGGCTGCGCGGCGCCGGCGGCGAGGACTCGCGACCGGTGGTGCTGATGGACATCTGCCTCGGCGGCACCATCTACGAGGAGCAGTTCAGCCTGCGCGACCGGGGCGACATGCTCTACCCGTTGCTGCTGGGGCGGCGCACCATCGGCCACCTGGGGCTGCTGGACGTCACCGAGACCTTCCTCACCGACCCCGAGTGCGACGCGGACTCGCCGCGGGTGCCCCACGACCCCGACGAGGAGTGACCCAGGGCCGGGCCAGCAATAGGGAAGGCCCGCGTCGCCGAGGATAGGATCAGCCCAGCCGGGCCAGCAGCGCCACCACCGCGGTCTCGACCCGCAGGATGCGCTCGCCCAGGTGAATGCCCTCGCAGCCGGCGGCCTGCAGCTGCTCCACCTCGTAGGGAATCAGTCCCCCCTCCGGGCCCACCACCAGCAGGGCCGGCTCGGTGAGGCCCCGGGGGCAGGCCTGTTCCATGCCGGGATGGGCCACCAGGCCGCGGCGGGCCGCGAGGCGCCCCGGCAGCAGGTCCTCCACGAAGGGCTTGAAGCGGGTCGCCAGCTCGATCTCCGGCAGCCGGGTATCCCGGGCCTGCTCCAGGCCCAGGATCAGGTGTTCATGGATCTTCTCCGGGCGCAGCTCCGGCGACTGCCAGTAGCTCTTCTCCACCCGCCGGGTATGCAGCAGGGTCAGCCGCTTCACGCCCAGGGCGGTGACATGCTCCAGGCTGCGGGCCAGCATGCGCGGCCGCGGCAGGGCCAGCACCAGCTCGATATCCAAGGCCGCTGGCGGGGCCTGGTCGAGGGTGTCGACCTCGAAGCGGGCCTCCTCAGCTTCCAGGCTCAGCAGCCGGCCGCGGCCGATGCCGCCCCCCAGTACCCCCAGGGTCAGCTCGTCGCCGGGGGCGGCGCGATGCACCTCCTTGAGGTGGCGCAGGCGTCGCGGGTCGCGGACCCGGGCCAGGTGGGGGGCATGGAGGTCTTCCGGGGCGAGGAGGATCAGGTTCATCGGGGGCTCGTCAATTGGCGTCCTGGGGTGGCGCGGTGCACAATACCTGCAAAGCCGACCATAGGAGCCGTGCCGTGCGCGTGATTCGCAAGTATGCCAACCGTCGCCTCTATGATACCGAACAGAGTCGCTATGTGACCCTCGAGGATCTGCGTCAGTTGGTGATCGACGAGGTGCCCTTCCGGGTCGAGGACGCCAAGAGCGGCGAGGACCTGACCCGCACCATCCTGCTCTCGATCATCATCGAGCAGGAGCAGGGTGACGGTGACGCGGAGGTCTTCTCCAACGACCTGCTGGCGCAGCTGATCCGGGTCTACGACATGGCCCAGCCGCTGCCCCTGGCCCGCTACCTGGAGCAGGGCACCCGGCTGATGCTCGAGCAGCAGAAGCAGATGCAGGATCAGTGGCAGCAGGCCATGCGCCACACCCCCATGGAGCTGATGCGCGAGCTGGCCGAGGAGAACATGCGCTTCTGGCAGCAGACCTTCGGTGGCGTGGGCCGCGCTCCCGGCGACAAGGGCGGCGACAAGGACAAGGACGGCGACAAGGAATAACCCGCATAGCCGGAGTAGCCCCAGTCTGTGATAGAGAGTTAGCCTAGGTAGCCGTAGGCAAGGAATAACCCGCCGACGACCGGGCGCCTTTCTGGCATAATGCCGAGCCCCAAGCAGCGATTTCCCCGATAGCAAGGTACTCCCATGAAGGTTCTGATCATCGGCGGCGGCGGCCGCGAGCATGCCCTGGCCTGGAAGGTCGCCCAATCGTCCCAGGTGAACGAGGTCTTCGTCGCCCCGGGTAACGCCGGCACCGCCGGCGAGGCCAAGCTCACCAATGTGGCCATCGCCGCCGATGCCCTGGAGGAGCTGGAGGCCTTCGCCCGCCGCGAGGCCATCGACCTGACCATCGTCGGCCCCGAGGCGCCGCTGGTTCAGGGCGTGGTGGACCGCTTCCGCGACGCCGGCCTGGCGATCTTCGGCCCCAGCGCCGGTGCCGCCCAGCTCGAAGGCTCCAAGTCCTTCACCAAGGACTTCCTGGCCCGTCACGCCATCCCCACCGCCGACTACCAGACCTTTACCGCCGTGGAGCCGGCCCTGGCCTACCTGGCCGAGAAGGGCGCACCCATCGTCATCAAGGCCGACGGCCTGGCCGCCGGCAAGGGCGTGATCGTCGCCATGACGCAGCAGGAGGCCGAGGCGGCGGTGCGCGACATGCTCGAGGCCAATGCCTTCGGCGATGCCGGCGCCCGGGTGGTGATCGAGGAGTTCCTGGAGGGCGAGGAGGCCAGCTTTATCGTCATGGTGGATGGCGAGACCATCCTGCCCATGGCCACCAGCCAGGACCACAAGCGGGTCGGCGAGGGCGACAGTGGCCCCAACACCGGCGGCATGGGCGCCTACTCCCCGGCGCCGGTGGTCGACGACACCATCTTCGAGCGCATCATGGCGCGGGTGATCCGCCCCACCGTGGCCGGCATGGCCGCCGAGGGCCACCCCTACACCGGCTTCCTCTATGCCGGCCTGATGATCGACGCCGACGGCAACCCCAAGGTCATCGAGTACAACTGCCGCTTCGGCGACCCGGAGACCCAGCCGATCATGCTGCGTCTGCGCTCCGACCTGGCCGAGCTGTGTCTGGCCGGCGCCCGGGGCGAGCTGGCCGGCAAGGCCTGCGACTGGGACCCGCGTGCCGCCGTGGGCGTGGTGCTGGCCGCCGAGGGCTACCCCGACAGCTACCGCAAGGGTGACCCCATCGAGGGCCTGACCGAGGCCGAGGCCACCGGCTGCAAGGTATTCCACGCCGGCACTCGCCACGACGACCAGGGTCGCGTGGTCACCAGCGGTGGCCGGGTGCTCTGCGTCACCGCCCTCGGCGAGGGCGTCTCCACCGCCCAGGCCCTGGCCTACCGGGGCGTCGAGGCGATCCGCTGGCAGGGCGTCTTCTGTCGCCGCGATATCGCCTATCGGGCCATCGCCCGGGAGCAGGCCCAGGGCTGATTCCCCGCTCCGACCCAACAATAACCACGAGGGAGCCGCCACCATGGAACGTGTTCGCCTGGAATTTCCCGCCGAGGCCTGGACGCATCGCCACCCGCTGGCGGTGCGTATCACCGACATGAACTATGGCCGCCATCTGGGCCATGATGCCCTGGTGTCACTGCTCCACGAGGCGCGCACCCAGGCCTTCGCGGCCCTCGAGGTGGCGGAGTGGGATATCCACGGCTACCCCAGCGTGGTGGCCGACCTGGCCATCCAGTACCAGGCCGAGGCCCGCTGGCCCGAGCTCCTGGAGGTCCAGACCGCCCTGCCGGTGCCCGATGGCAAGGCCCTGGTGGTCTTCCAGCGGGTGGTGCGCCCCGCCGACGGGGTGCGGGTCGCCCTGGCGCGGCTCAATCTGCTGCTGCTCGATCCTGCCAGCGGCCGCCCGGTCGCGGTGCCCGAGGCGCTGCGTGAGCGGCTGACGCGTCGAGAGGGGGGCTAGGCATGTCCCGTGAATACCCGATCATCGCCGTGACCGGCTCCTCCGGGGCCGGCACCACCACCGTCCGCCGCACCTTCGAGCGCATGTTCGTGCGCGAGGACGTGCATGCCGCCACGGTCGATGGCGACGCCTTCCACCGCTACACCCGGGCCGAGCTGGCGCGGATCTTCCGCGAGGAGCCGGAGCGCAAGGACGAGCTCTCCCACTTCGCCGTGGAGGCCAACCTGCTCGACGAGCTGGAGGCGCTGTTCCTGGAGTACGGCGAGCAGGGCAGCGGCACCTATCGGCACTATATCCATGCCGAAGACAAGCGCATGATCGAGAGCGGCTACCAGGTGGGCACCTTCACCGAATGGCAGCCGCTGCCCTGCGGCACCGACCTGCTCTTCTACGAGGGGCTGCATGGCGGCCTGGTCACCGCCGATCACGATATCGCCCGCCACGTGGACCTGCTGGTGGGGGTGGCGCCGACCATGAACCTGGAGTGGATCCAGAAGATCGATCGCGACACCAAGCTGCGGGGCTACTCCCAGGAGGCGGTGATCGATACCATCCTGGGGCGCATGAACGACTATGTGCGCTATATCCAGCCACAGTTCTCGCGCACCCATATCAACTTCCAGCGGGTGCCCACGGTGGATACCTCCAACCCCTTCGAGGTGCAGGATATCCCCACCGATGCCGAGTCCTTCGTGGTGATTCGCTTCCGCGACCCCTCCACGGTGGACTTCCCCTACCTGCTGGCGATGATTCAGGATTCCTTTATGAGCCGGCCCCACACCCTGGTGGTGCCCGGCTCCCGGATGCCGCTGGCCATGGAGCTGATTCTCGCGCCCCTGGTGCGCCACCTGTTGGCCCAGCGGCGCTTCCGCTGAGTGCGTCGAAAATCGAGATCCGAGTGAAAGATGGTTAGACGCAGCAAGGCCACCATTACCGATATCGCCAAGCATGTGGGCATGACCAACATGACGGTGTCGCGTGCCTTGAACAAGCCCCACCTCGTCAAGCCGGCGACGCGCGACAAGATCCTGGCGGCGGCGCGGGAGCTGGGCTATGTCCCCAATGCCTTCGCCAGTACTCTCAGGAGTCGCGAGAATCGCCTGATTGGCCTGGTCACGGCCAGCGTCGACAACCCCTTCTATAGCGAGGTGATCAAGGCGATTTCGCGTGCCGCGAAACAGCAGAACTACACCATCATGCTGATCGATACCGATGGCTCGCCGGAGCTCGAGGAGGTAGCGATCGAAACCCTGCTCAGTTATCAGGTGGCGGGAATCATCCTCTCACCTGTCGCCGACGATGCCGGCTATCGTCCTGCCTATCTCGATAGGCTGCGCCAGGCCAGGCTGCCGATGGTGATGCTGGATCGTACCCTGAATGTGTCGGATTTTAGTCGTGTGATACTGGATAACCGCCTGGCTGGTAGGTTGCTCGGTGAGATGCTGGCAGGCCGGGGCATTCATCGAGTACTGGCGCTGACGGGACCGCAGGACTCACGGATTTCACTCGAGCGCTTGGCGGGCTTCGAGGAGGCCTATCGAGCCGCTGACGTAGAGTTGACGCTTGAGACGCGGGCCGGCGACTACACCCTGCAGCCGGCGTACCGCGACATGGCAGCCTATCTGCGCCGGGGGGCGCTTCCTGACGCTGTCTTCGGCTTCAACCAGCTGATAACTCTGGGGGCCATGCGTGCCCTGCATGACGCCTGTGTGTCCCGAGACGAGGTGATGGTGGTGGGTGTCGACCGCCTGCCCTATGCCGATATCTTCGATGTCTCGGTGCCCTGTGCCGTCCATGACACCTATCGGGCGGGGCATGAGGCGTTCCGCCTGCTCTTCGAACAGATCCAGGACCCCACGGCGGCCAGCCGTGAGGTCGTGGTCTCCGCCAAGCTCGTGAATTGATCGTCGCGAAAACAGGCGATCGCTGATATCGGCCAGCCCCCACGAGGCGAGAGCCCTACCTTGGCCCCGCCGGGGCCGCGTCCCTTAGCCCAGCAGCGCCTGGGCGCGCTCGACGACGTTGTCGACGGTGAAGCCAAAGTGCTTGAAGAGGTCGCCCGCCGGGGCGGACTCGCCGAAGCCGCTCATGCCGACGATATCGCCGTCCAGGCCCACGTACTTGAACCAGAAATCGCGGTGGCCGGCCTCGATGGCCAGGCGCGCGGTGACCGCCTTGGGCAGCACCGATTCGCGGTAGTCGGCGTCCTGATCGTCGAAGGCATCGGTGGAAGGCATGGAGACCACCCGCACCGCCTTGCCCTGCTCGCTCAGCCGGGCCGCGGCGTCCATGGCCAGGCCCACTTCGGAGCCGGTGGCGATCAGGATCAGCTCCGGGGTGCCGTCGCAATCGCGCAGCACATAGCCACCGCGCTGGATATTGGCCAGCTGGTGCTTGTCGCGCTCCTGGTGGGGCAGGTTCTGGCGCGATAGCACCAGCGCCGTGGGGCCGGCGTGGCGCTTGACCGCGGCATCCCAGGCGGCGGCGGTCTCCACGGCGTCACAGGGACGCCAGGTGGCCAGGTTGGGGGTGGAGCGCAGGCTGGTCAGCTGCTCGATGGGCTGGTGGGTGGGGCCATCCTCGCCCAGGCCGATGGAGTCGTGGGTGAAGACGTAGACCGCCTGCTGGCCCATCAGCGCCGCCATGCGCACGGCGTTGCGCATGTACTCCATGAAGATTAGGAAGGTGGCGCCGTAGGGCACGAAGCCGCCATGCAGGGCGATGCCGTTCATGATGGCGCCCATGCCGAACTCGCGGACCCCGTAGTGCAGGTAGTTGCCGCCGGGGGCCTCCGGCGTGATGGCCTTAGCGCCCTTCCAGAAGGTCAGGTTGGAGGGGGCCAGGTCGGCGCTGCCGCCGAGCAGCTCGGGCAGCTGTGGGCCGAGGGCGTTGAGGCAGTTGAAGGAGGCCTTGCGGCTGGCGATGGTCTCGCCCTTGGCCTGGGCGTCCTCGACCAGCTTCTCGCTGGTCAGCGCCTTGGGCAGCTCGCCCTTGAGGCGGCGCTGGAATTCGGCGGCCTCGGCGGGGTAGGCCTCGGCGTAACGGGCGAAGCGCGCCTCCCAGTCGCTCTCTAACTGCGCGCCGCGCTGGCGGGCGTCCCAGCCCTGGTAGATCTCCTCGGGCACATGGAAGGGGGCGTGGGGCCAGCCCAGCTGTTCGCGGGCGGCGGCCACTTCCTCATCGCCCAGGGGCGCGCCGTGGCACTCTTCCTTGCCCTGCTTGTTGGGGGCACCGAAGCCGATGATGGTCTTGCAGATGATCAGGCTCGGCTTGTCGTCATGGGTCTTGGCCAGCTCGATGGCGGCCTGGATCTCTTCCGGCTTTTGGCCGTCGACATTGGGCACCACGTGCCAGCCATAGGCCTCGAAGCGCTTGGCGGTGTCGTCGGTGAACCAGCCCTCCACCTCGCCGTCGATGGAGATGCCGTTATCGTCATAGAAGGCGACCAGCTTGCCGAGCTGCTGGGTACCGGCCAGGGAGGCGACCTCGTGGGAGATGCCCTCCATCAGGCAGCCGTCGCCGAGGAAGCACCAGGTGGTGTGGTCGACGATGGTGTGGCCGGGGCGGTTGAACTGGGCAGCCAGGGTCTTCTCGGCCAGCGCCATGCCCACCGCATTGGCCAGGCCCTGGCCCAGGGGGCCGGTGGTGGTCTCGACGCCCGGGGCGTAGCCGAGCTCCGGGTGGCCGGCGGTCTTGGAGTGCAGCTGGCGGAAGTGCTGCAGCTGCTCCAGGTCCAGGTCGTAGCCGGTCAGGTGGAGCAGGGAGTAGAGCAGCATGGAGCCGTGGCCGTTGGAGAGCACGAAGCGGTCGCGGTCGGCCCAGTGGGGGTTGGCCGGATTATGCTTGAGGTGGTCGTTCCACAGCACCTCGGCAATATCGGCCATGCCCATGGGGGCGCCGGGGTGGCCGGACTTGGCCTTCTGGACGGCATCCATGGACAGGGCGCGAATGGCGTTGGCCAGTTCGAAACGTGATGGCATGGAAATTCCCCATCGGTGGCGGGTTGGCGTGGCAATTCAGGGATCAGAGGGTCGCCAGACGGTCGGCGATCTGTGTCTCGAGGCGTTCCTGATCCTCGGCGAAGCGGCGGATGCCCTCGGCCAGCTTGTCGTTGGCCATGGCGTCCTGGTTGTGGCCCCAGCGGAAGGCGGACTCGGTGAGTGCCACCGGGCGTGGTCCACCGCTGCGTGTCATGAGCACCCTGGGTTTTACCTCGCCCGGCGTGGTGGCCAGTTCCTCGAGCAGTGTCGGCGAGATGGTCAATCGCGGGCAGCCGGCCAGCGCCAGCACCTGGCCGGTGGTGCGGAAGCTGGCACCCATCACCACGGTGTCGTAGCCGCCCTGGCTGACCCGCTCGCAGACGCCGCGCACGAACTGCACGCCGGGGTCGTTCTCGGGGCTGAAGTCCTGGCCGCTCTCCTTCTTGTACCAGTCGGTGACCCGACCGACGAACGGCGAGACGAGGAACACCCCGGCGTCGAAGCAGGCCTGGGCCTGGGCGTCGCTGAACAGCAGGGTTAGGTTGCAGTTGATGCCTTCCTTCTCCAGCACCTCGGCGGCACGGATGCCCTCCCACGTCGAGGCCAGCTTGATCAGGACCCGATCCTTGGCCACGCCGCGCCACTCGTAAAGCTCGACCAGTTCGTGGGCCTTGCGGATGCTGGCCTGGGTGTCGAAGGACAACTTGGCGGCCACCTCGGTGGACACGCGACCGGGCACCAGCTTGGCGATCTCGCTGCCCATGGCCACGGCGAGGCGATCCACGGCATGCTCTTCCCGCCGGTCGTCGGTCTCGGCCTTGACCGCGGCGAGTTCCTGATCAATCAGTGCCTGGTAACCCGGCAATTCGAAGGCCTTGAGAATCAGTGAGGGGTTGGTGGTGGCGTCATGGGGGCGGTAGCGCTGGATGGCCTCTAGGTCTCCGGTATCGGCGACCACCAGGGAGTGCTGACGAAGGGCGTCGAGTCGACATGTCATGGAGAAGTTTCCTTAAATGAGTGATCGATCCGATCAGGCGTAATGATCGGCCAGGGCCTGACGATAGCGGCCATAGGCCTCGTGATAGGCGGTGACGTGGTGGGCGTCGGGCTCGGCCCGTGAATCCTCGTCGAGGTAGGCCAGCCGCGAGCAGAGGTCCTCGAGAGGGACGTCGGGATAACGCTCGCACCAAACCGCCTGTAGCGCCGCCCCCAGTGCCGCCGCATCGGTGACCCTGGGGCGGATGACGGAGGTCCCGGTGATATCGGCGACCATCTGGCGCCATACCGGGCTCTTGGCCCCGCCACCGATCACGCGAATCTCCCGGAGCCCTTCGGCCAGGTCGCCGAGCAGCTCGAGGCCATAGCGCAGGCCGAAGGTGGCGCTCTCGACCACTGCCCGGCACAGGTTGGCCTGGCTGGTGTTGACGCTGGTCAGGCCCAGGACGCTTCCCGTGGCCTGGGGCAGCGCCGGGACCCGCTCGCCGTTGAAGAAGGGCAGTACCGTGACGCCCTCCGCGCCGATGGGGGCGCTGGCGATGCGTTCACCGAAGGTCGCCAGGTCGAGGTCGAACAGTTCGCGTATCCGGGTAGTCGCCGAGGTGACATTCATGGTGCAGATCAAGGGCAGCCAGCCGCCGTGGCTGGCACAGAAGTTGGCGACCATGGCGCTGTCGGGCACCACCGGTTCCGGGGAGTGGGCGCAGATGGTGCCGGAGGTGCCGAGGCTCAGGGTCACGAGCCCCGGGCGGATATTGCCGGTGCCGATGGCCCCGAGCATATTGTCGCCTCCCCCACTGGAGACCAACACGCCCTCGGAGAGCCCCAGCTCACGAGCCAGTTCGGAGCGCACCGTGCCGGCCGGCTCGTGGGACGCGATCAGCCGCGGCAGCACGCGGGCTGGGTCGAGCTCGGGGGCGATCTCGGCGAAAACGTCCTCGCGCCAGCGTCGGGTACGGGTGTCGAAGTAGCCGGTACCCGAGGCGTCGCCGGCTTCACTGACCCGTTCGCCGGTGAGCCAGAAGTTGAGGTAGTCGTGGGGCAGCAGCAGCGTGGCGATGCGCCGATAGGCCTCGGGGTGGGCCTCGCGTAGCCAGGCCAGCTTGGACGCGGTATAGCCGGTTTGCAGCACCAGCCCCAGCCTGTCGAGGCAGCCCGCTTCGCCGCCCAGGCGTTCCACCAGGGCGGCGTTGTGGGTCGCCGTCTCGGTGTCGCACCACAGTTTGGCTGGGTAGACCGGCTCGGCCCTTGCGTCCAGGGCCACCAGGCCGTGCTGCTGGCCGGAGACGCCGATGGCGCGGATCGCCCGGGCGTCGATGCCGGCCCGATCCACGGCCTCGAGGAAGGCGCCGCGGAAGGCCGTCAGCCAGTCGGCCGGGTCCTGCTCGCGGCGGCCGTTGCCGCCTTCGCTCAGGACATGGGGGCGACTCGCCTCGCCGAGGATCCGTGCCCCGTCGACGTCGACCACCACCACCTTGGTGCTCTGGGTGCCGCAGTCCACACCGATGTACATGTCAGGCTCCTTTTCCTTGCAGAACGTAGAACGCGGGGCTAGTGGGACGTGAAGCCCCCGTCGATTGGCAGGCAAGCGCCGCTGATCATCGATGCGGCCGGGCTCAGCAGGAAGGCCACCGGTAGGGCGACTTCCCGAGGGGTGGCGAAGCGTCCCAGGGGAATGGCGGCCAGCATGGGGTCACGTTTGGCGGGATCCGCCCAGGCGCGTTCGGCCATGGGAGTCAGGGTCACCGTCGGGTTGACGCTGTTGACGCGTATCCCCTTGGGGCCCAGCTCGAGGCACAGCACGCGGGTCATGGCATCCATGGCGGCCTTGGAGGCGCAATAGCCGAGGTGGCCTGACAGGGCGGCCAGGGCCGCCTGACTGGAGACGTTGACGATGCTGCCCCGGCGGCCGTGGGCGATCATCTGGCGTGCCGCCTCCCGCGCCACCACGGCACCGGCGGTGACGTTGGTGGCCAGGATACGCTCGAGGTCCGCCGCCTTGACGTCGAGGGCGTCGTCGAGGATCGAGATGCCGGCACAGTTGACCAGGCCATCGAGGGCGGGCATTTCGGCGAAGGCCTCGGTGACCGCGGCCTCATCGGTGATATCGACGGCCAGGGGGCGGGCGCCCAGTTCGCGCTCGAGGTCGGCGAGCTTGTCCCGGTTGCGGCCGAACAGCACCAGGTCGGCGCCGAGCTCGGCGAGGGCGCGGGCGATCTCGAGACCGATGCCGCTGGTCGCCCCGGTGACGAGGATGCGTTGGTTCTGGAGTTCGAAATCCATGGTCTGATATCACTCGCTGGGCATGTCGTTGGCATTGAGCCGATGCATGATCGGTTTGAGCGTCGGGTAGAGTTGGCAATACAGGTCGAAGAGTTCGTCGTAGCGCCGTGCTGCCGCCTCGGATGGCTGGGCGCGCTCGATCAGGGTGCCGTGCCCCAGCGGCTGGGCGAGGTCGAGCAGCCCGGTCGCCTGCCCGGCCAGCAGGGCGGCACCCAGGGCTGCCTCCACGTTCTCGCGGTAGGTGTAGACCGGCATGCGGGTCACGTCGGCGATGATCTGCATCCACAGATCCGAGCGGGTGGCCCCGCCGACCACGATCAGCTGGGCGTCGAGGGTCACTCCCTGCCGGGTGCCCGCCTCCATGTTGTGCCGCAGGGCGAAGGTCACGCCCTCCAGCACGGCGCGATACAGGTGATGGCGGCGGTGATAGAGACTGAGGCCGATGAAGCCGGCGCTGGCCTGGGCATCCCAGACCGGGCTGCGCTCGCCCATCAGGTAGGGCAGGAAGAGCAGGCCCTCGGCGCCCGGGGGGAGGTCGCGGGCGAGGGGTTCGAGCCGGTCGTAGGCGCTGCCATGCTCCCCGGCAGCGTCCCGGTCCTCGCCGCAGAGGGTATCGACGAACCAGCTGACCGAGGCCCCGGCGGTCAGGGCGCCGCCGAAGGTGTAGAGGTCGCGGTCGCTGTTCAGCACATGCGGCATGCTGATCAAGCCCTGGCCGGCATCGACGCGCTGGTTGATCACCCCCCAGCACATGCTGGTGCCGATCATGGCGACGTGGTTACCGGGGCGGGTCGCCCCCGCCGCCAGCGTGGCCATGGCCGCATCGACGCCACCGGCAACCACGGGAATACCAGCGCGCAGGCCGAGCGACTCGGCCAGCGACGGCAGCAAGCCGCCGACCGGGGCACCCGAGTCGACCAGGCGCGTCGGCAGCTTGTCCCGGTCGAGGCCCAGGGCGTCGAGCATCTCTTGCGACCAGGTACGTGCCGCCAGGTCGTAGATGCCGCCGATATTGCCGGCCGAGCTGTGGTCGATGGCGATTTCGCCGCTCAGGCGATAGTTGATGTAACTGTTGGGCGGCAGCAGGTAGCGGGTTCGCTCCCAGATTTCGGGGCGCTCGGCCTTCAGCCACATCATCTTGGTGAAGCCGTAGTAGCTGTCCACGCCATTGCCGGTGATGTCGCCCAGCCGGGTTAGGTCGATATGCTCCTTCACCCACTGGACCTGGGCCTCGGCCCGGCGGTCCATCCAGATCAGGCAGGGGTGCAGGGGCCGGTTCTCGGCATCGACCGGAATGCCCGAGCCGCCATAGAGGCTGCTGACACAGAGCCCCTTGACGCCCCGGGGGTCGACCCCGGGGGCTTCCAGGCAGGCCCGGAGGCAGCCGAGCACGGCCTCCCACCACACGTCCGGCCACTGCTCGGCCCAGAGTGGGCGGGGGGTGTCGACGCGGTAGCCCTGGCTATGCTCGGCCAGGATCCGGCCATGGTGATCGATCACCAGCGCCTTGGTGCTTTGGGTACCAATATCGATACCAATGACGGTTTCCATGGGGTTCTCCTCCTCTGAGCGCGATCGTTTGGGCTGATGCCGATGGCTCAGGGCGTGCGCTTGCGGCTGATATAGATCGCCAGCAGGATGATCAAGCCCTTGATGACGTTCTGGAGGTAGGGGGAGACGCCCATCAGGTTGAGTCCGTTGTTGAGCACGCCGAGCAGCAGGGCCCCGATCAGGGTGCCGAGGATCATGCCGCGTCCCCCGGCGATGGCGGCACCGCCCAGAACCACGGCGGCGATGGCGTCGAGCTCGAAACCGACACCGGCGTTGGGCTGGCCGCTCATCAGGCGCGAGGTCAGGATCAGCCCGGCGATGGCGGCGGTCACACCGCTCAGGGTGTAGACCAGCAGCTTGTAGCGGGAGACCCGGATGCCGGACAGGCGAGTCGCCTCCTCGTTGCCGCCGATGGCATAGAGGTAGCGGCCGGTGGCGGTATGATGGAGCAGCACGAAGCCGAGCGCGTAGACGGCGATCATGATCAGGATCGGCGTCTCGATCCCGGCCAGACTACCGCGCCCGAAGAAGGCAAACTCCGCGGGCAGCCCGGCGATCGGGTAGCCACCGGTGTAGATCAGGGCCAGGCCGCGGGCGATGCCCATGGTCGCTAGGGTGACGATGATCGGTGGCATGCCGGCGAAGGCGATGAAGGCGCCATTGAAGGCCCCGAAGGCGGCACCCACCAGCAGCCCGAGGAGGATGGCCAGCGACGGCGGTACCCCGGCCACAATCAGGCCCGCCATGGCGGTGCCCGAGAGGGCCATGACCGGGCCGACCGAGAGATCGATGCCGCCGGTGAGGATGGCCAGGCTCATCCCCACTGCGATGATGGCGATGATCGATGTCTGGCGTGCCAGGTTGGTCAGGTTGCTCCCCGTCAGGAAGTTGTCGTTGATCACCGCCATGGCGATGAAGACGATGATGAAACCGATCAGCGGGTAGAAGACCGGGGTACGGCGCCAGCTGGCCAGTCGCATCTTGAGGGAGTGACGGGCGGTGCCGGGCGTGGAGGCGAGATGGCTCATTAGCTGAGTCCCCCCGTGGCATGGTGCATGATGGATTGTGAGTTGAGGTCGTCGCCCTGGAGTTCGGCGGCGATTCGGCCGTGGTAGAAGACCGCAGCGCGATCGCACAGGCCGAGCACTTCGGGGAGTTCCGAGGAGATCATGATGATCGACACGCCCCGGGCGGTGAGCTCCTTCATCAGGGCGTAGATCTCCGACTTGGCGCCGACGTCGATGCCGCGGGTGGGTTCGTCGAAGATCAGTACCTTGCACTGGTGGCCCAGCCAGCGGGCGATGACCACCTTCTGCTGGTTGCCGCCGCTGAGGTCGCCGACCGGCGTCTCGGGGCTAGGCGCCTTGACGCGTACCGATGCCATCAGTTCGGCGGCGGTAAGGGACTCCTTGCCGCGTCGGATCAGCGGTAAGGCACCCTGGAATTGCGTCAGGTTGTTCAAGGAGATGTTCTCGCGACACGAGAAGGGCAGAATCAGACCCTGGGTCTTGCGGCTCTCCGGCAGCAGTCCAATCCCCTGCTTGAGCGCACTAGCGGGATGGCGGAGCCTGACCGGCCTTCCCTCCATGCGCACCTTGGCGTGTGCGGGCCGCGTCGCACCGATCAGCCCCATGGCCAGTTCCGTGCGACCGGAGCCCACCAGGCCGGCGAAGCCGAGGATCTCGCCACGGTGGAGCTTCAGCGAGTGCTCTGGGCCATCGGCGTCGAGGCGCAGGGCCTCGATGTCCAGCACCACCTCGGTGTAGTCGGCATCGCAACGATGTTCGGGGAAGATGTTCTCGACGCGCCGGCCGACCATTTTCTCGATCAGGTCATCGGGGGTTGTCGAGGCGACGTCACAGTCACCGATCTTCTCGCCATCGCGCATCACGGTGACGCGATCGCAGATGGTGAAGATCTCCTCCATATGGTGGGAGATGAACACCATGCCGACCCCTTGTTCGCGCAGTTCGCGCATGATGGTGAACAGGTGATCGGCCTCGCTGGGGGTCAGGGTCGCGGTCGGCTCGTCCAGCACCAGGAGGCGGGCATCCAGTGATAGCGCCTTGGCGATCTCGATGAATTGCTGATCGGCAACGCTCAAGTCGGCGATGGGGCAGTCCAGGGGAATCGAGACCTTGAGGCGGTCGAACAGATGCTGCGCTTCGCGGATCATGCCGCGACGGTCTCGCAGCCCGAGCCGGTTGCGCAGTTCGCGCCCCAGGAAGATGTTGTCCACGGCATCCAGGTCGGGAATCAGGCTGAATTCCTGGAAGATGATCCCGACCCCGGCGTCGAGGGCATCCTGATAGCCGTGGAAGTGGCATGTCTTGCCATCGATGATTATCTTGCCCTCGTCCGGACGATAAATGCCGCAGAGGATCTTCATCAGCGTCGACTTACCGGCCCCGTTCTCACCGAGTAGGGCATGCACCTCGCCGGCGTGGATATCGAGTGACACATCCTGCAGGGCCTTCACCCCGGGAAACGACTTCGAGATGTGCCTCAAGGAAAGTAATGGAGTCATGGGGATACCCTCGTGTGCCGCTCGGGGCGGCACACGTTGTCAGCGCTTATGGGCGGATTACCAACTGAAGTCGACGGCCATGTCGCGATCGATCAGTTCGACGTCGATGGGGATCTCCGCTGGAGCGGTGTTGGCGCCCCAGTACTTGGACAGGCCCAGGCCGAGTCCCATGCGCACCATGTCGCGGGGATATTGTGCCGAGGTGGCGATGAAGGCCGAGTCGGGGCGCTGGATGGCCTCGATGGCTTCGGGATGGCCATCGACGCTGACCAGCTTGATGTCCTGGCCGCTGGCCTCGATGGCGACCAGGGCACCCAGGGAGCCGATGTCGTTGACGCTGAACAGGCCATCGAGATTGGGGTGGGCCTGGATGATATTCTCGGTCACCACCATCGCATGGCTGCGATCCTGGCGGCCGTTCTGCTTGGTCACGATCTCGATGTCGGGGTGTTCCTCCAGGGCGGCCGTACAGCCTTCGATACGCTGCAGGATCGGCACGACCGGGATGCCATCCAGCAGGGCCACCTGGCCCGTGCCATCGAGCTGCTCGGCCAGATGGTCGCAGGCCAGGTAGCCGGCGTCGTAGTTCTTGGACCCCACGAACCCGTCTATTGGACCATTGGCCTGGGCATCGATCGCGACCGTGGTGACGCCGGCCTCTCTGGCGGCCAGCACCGCCGTCTCGACACCAACCGTGTCGGCGGGGTTGAGCAGTAGGATGTCGATGCCGCGCTGGATCATGTCCTCGACATCGCTGACCTGCTTGGCGACGTCGTGGCGGGCATCGGTGATGATCACCTCGGCTCCCAGGCTGTCGGCGGCGGCCTCGAGTGCCTGCTGCATGGTTACGAAGTACTCGTTGTTGAGCTCCTGGAAGGACATGCCGATGGTCAGGGTGTGGTCATCGGCCACCGCGGCGCCCGTGGCCAGGGCGGCCCCGCAGGCGGTGACGAGGGAGGCCTTACGGACGCGTGCTGCGATTTCGCTGATGTTCATGGTTGGCTCCAGGGTTTGTTGTTGTTACGTCTCGAAGTGAGGTGGTGCTGATATTATCAGTTATGTTAACGTCAACATTTTAGAAGCTAGTAGGCCATTGCTGATAGGTCAATGGGGCTTCGACTAATGTCTAGTCTTGTCAGATTCCTTGTCAGTTCACGGTTGGCGGCAGATCCATTGGATCAGAAAACTTCATGACCTTGATGAACTCGAGTATTTGGTCGAGTCCCGAAGTCATCCTTGTCGTTAGGTGACGGATGTGTTCCTTACATATCGAAATTGCTGGGCAGGACCACCATATCCCGAATGGTTACATTGCGAGGGCGGGTCAGGATATACATGATGGCATCGGAGACATCCGTCGGCTCGATGATGCTGCCGGACTCCTTCGCCTTGCGCAGATTTTCCTCCGGCCAGTCGGCAAGCAAGGCGCTGTTGACGGGGCCGGGCGAGACGGCGGCGACCCGAATGCCGTGTTTGAAGACCTGGCGGCGCACGGTCTGGACGAAGCTGGTCATGGCCCACTTGGAGGAGGCATAGACCGGCTCCCAGGGGACGGGGAAATGCCCTGCCACCGAGCTCGTTACCACGATGTCCCCGGTACCACGCTCGAGCATGTGGGGCAGGACATTCTGGACGTTCTTCATCACCACGCTGACGTTCAGGCTCACCATCCGGTCGATGGCGTCCGGGTCGGCATCGATCAGGTCGCCCCCGATATAGCTGCCGGCATTGGCGTGGAAGATGTCGAGCCGGCCGGCCTTCTCCAGGACCCGCGACAGCAGCGTCGCACAATCCTGCGGGTCGAGCAGATCGATGACCAGGGGAATCGCCGCATCGCCGAGCTCTTTGCAGATCGCTGCCAAGGCGGCCTCATTGCGGTCAATCAGTACCACTCGAGCCCCCGCTTCAATCATCGCCCTGACGGTGGCCAGCCCGATGCCGGACGCCGCGCCGGTGACAGCTGCTACTTTATCAGTCAACTCATTAGTCATCGTATTATCTCCTTGTATTACTATGGAAGCCCATAGTGCGATTCGTTGTTGAAATAAGCCACTGATAATCAAGTGGGAGACTTAACTCCGTGGCCAACAAGTGTGGCTCGCAACGCCCTGGTAGCTGCACTGGTATATTAGGAAGTCGCCATTTTCTGTGTGCATGTCAGGGAATTTATAAGCACTCTAATTTACATCTCACTTGAGCGCCTGCTGGCTTCATTTCTTCGCAATGTTAACGTCAACATTTTGAAGATTAGACGGTCGCTATCCCCAGGGCAACAGGGGTTAGACTAATGTCTAGATGATGGGGGTTGCAGTGGCTTGACTCCGCGCGTGGTGGCAGATATCGACTGACAGCGCTGGTATGTGGAGGTAACCTCATGTTCCGTCGATGCTATTACGACCCCCATGAGACCGGAGGGCCCTATGGATTGCCTGTTCTGCAAGATCATCAACCGCGAGATTCCCGCCGATATCGTCTACGAAGACGAGCATGTGCTCGCCTTCAACGACATCAATCCCCAGGCCCCGACCCATATGCTGATCATCCCCAAGACGCATATCGCCACCCTCAACGATGTCGAGGAGGCGGACCTGGCCCTGGTGGGGCGCCTGCAGTACACCGCCGCCAAGCTGGCCAAGGAAGCCGGCTTCGCCGAGGAGGGCTATCGGGTGCTGATGAACTGCAATGAAAAGGGGGGCCAGACGGTCTACCATATACATATGCACCTGATGGGCGGTCGCCGCTTCACTTGGCCGGCTGGTTAGCCGGCGCCCTGCGACCAAGCGCTCGGGGTTGCCGAGTATCGGGCCCTCTGCGTGTCGCGCCTTCTTGTCGCGTAGCGACGCATCGGTGCATCTTCTCTCGAGCCGGGGCCTTGCCCCGGCTCGATTCGTTCCGGCCAGGCGATAATGCGGGTTGGGAGGTGAGGGGCGCTGGGGTAAACTGAGCCCAGTTGTCACGAGGCTTATCCCATGCGTCACCTGACCCCCAGCGACCGCCTGATTCACCAGTTCGATACCGTGCTGCGCACCCTGGTGCCCCATGCCGCCCAGCCCTCGCGCCCCTCGCCGTCGACGGGGGTGGACGACGAGCCCCTGGACGAGCGGGAGCGCGAACGCGCCATCGGCCTGATGCGCATCAACCATACCGGCGAGGTCTGCGCCCAGGCCCTCTACCAGGGCCAGGGGCTGACCGCCAAGCTGCCGGATACCCGCGAGCAGATGGAGCAGGCCGCCCAGGAGGAGATCGATCACCTGGCCTGGTGCGACGAGCGCCTGGAGGAACTGGGCGGACGCACCAGCCTGCTCAACCCGGCCTTCTATGCCGCCTCCTTCGGCCTGGGCGCGGTGGCCGGTGCTGTGGGCGACCGGGTCAGCCTGGGCTTCGTCGCCGCCACCGAGGAGCAGGTGGGCAAGCACCTGGACGAGCACCTGGAGACGCTGCCCGCCGGCGACCGTCGCTCCCGGGCGGTGCTGGCGCAGATGCGCGAGGACGAGGCCCACCACGAGCGCTGGGCCCTGGAGGCCGGCGGCGCCCGCTTCCCGGCTCCGGTCAAGCTGGGCATGCGGCTGATGTCCAAGGTGATGACCAAGAGCGTCTATAAGCTTTAAGCCCACCCGGGCTTCGCCCGGAGCCTGAAGCCGGAAGCCTGAAGCTGGAAGCCTAAAGCTGGAAGAGAAACCGCCCCCATGGCCATTGCCATGGGGGCGGTTTGCTTGGGGGCCGGTGGCCGGCGTTAGTCTTCGACGATGGTATAGGAGTGGCTGATCTCCACGCCGCCCTTGCCGAGCATGATGGAGGCGCTGCAGTACTTGTCGGCGGAGAGTTCCACCGCCCGCTGCACCTGCTTCTCCTTGAGGTTCTTGCCGCTCACGGTGAAGTGCACATGAATCTTGGTGAAGACGCTGGGCACGCTGTCGGCGCGCTCCGCCTCCACCTTGGCCACGCAGTCGTGCACGTCGGCCCGGGACTTCTCGAGGATCTCCAGCACGTCGAAGGAGGTGCAGGCGCCCAGGCCCATCAGCAGCATCTCCATGGGGCGGGGCCCGGTATTGCGGCCGCCATGGTCGGGGGGACCATCGATCACCACGCTATGGCCACTGCCGCTCTCTGCAACGAATTGACGACCGTCGGTCCACTTCACTGAGGCTTGCATAAGCCGTGCTCCTTCTCGTTGTGCAACTGCGTGTGTCTGTCGAGGCGAATGCTTAGCCTCGAATCCGGGGAGTGAGGCGACGATCCAGGGCCGTCAGGCGCTCGGGGGTGCCCACGTCGACCCAGTCGCCGCGGTGGTGGCTGCCCTCCACCCGTCCCGCCGCCATGGCCCGGCGCAGCAGCGGCGCCAGGGGGAAGGCGCCGGGGGCCTCGTCGGCCACCAGGGCCGGGTCCAGCAGGCTCAGCCCGGCGAAGGTCAGGCGTGGCTCGCCGTGTTCCTGCACCCGACCCCGCGCATCCAGATGGAAGTCGCCGTGCGGGTGATGGTCGGGGTTGTCCACCAGCACTAGATGGGCCAGGTCCTCGCCCAGGGGTGGCAGCCGGCGTGGGTCCAGGTCGCACCAGATATCGCCATTGACCAGCAGGAAGGGGGCCTTGCCCAGCAGCGGCAGGGCCTGGCGGATGCCGCCACCGGTCTCCAGGGGGGCGTCCTCGCGGCTCCAGGCGATGCGTACGCCCTGAGCCGAGCCGTCCCCCAGCGCCGTCATGATCTGCTCCGCTCGGTAGCTGACATTGATCACCACCTCGGTGATGCCGGCCGCCGCCAGGCGCTCCAGATGGTGCACGATCAGCGCCTTGCCGGCCACCGGCAGCAGCGGCTTGGGGCAGTGGTCGGTGAGGGGGCGCATGCGGGTGCCGAGGCCGGCGGCCAGGATCATCGCCTTCATCTGTCGAGCTCCTCCCGGGCCAGTGCGGCCGTTAACGACGGGGCGAAGTCGCCCTCCAGCCAGGCGCTGAAGTCGTCATGTGCCGGCAGTTCGGTCAGGCTGTCGCGCAGGTGATCCAGGAAGTGGGGCAGGCGCGCCAGGTAGCCGGCCTTGTGGTCGCGGTGGGTCAGGCGGCAGAAGATTCCCAGCACCTTGAGGGCGCGCTGGGCGGCCATGGCGTCGACCTGGTGCCGCCAGGTGGCGGCATCCAGGTCGGCCGGCAGGCGCCCTTCGGCCTGGGCGCGTTCCCGGAAGTCGTCCACGAAGGCGGCGAAGGTCGCGGCGTCGAAGCGCTGGTAGCGGCCCCGCAGCAACGAGATCAGGTCGTAGCTCGGCGGGCCCGCCACGGCGTCCTGGAAATCGATCAGCGTCAGGGTCTCGCCCTGGACCATCAGGTTCATGGCATCGAAGTCCCGGTGCACCGCCACCCGCGGCTGAGCCAGGGCCGAGTCGATCAGCGCCGCGCGCAGGGCCGGCCAGCTCGGCGGCGTGGGGAGCCCCAGCCAGCTCAGGCACCAGTCGGGAAAGAGATCCAGCTCGCGGCCCAGCAGGGCGGCATCATAGGCCGGCAGCCCCTCGGTCGGGGCGGCCGCCTGCAGGCGGTGCAGCAGGGCGAGGGCTCGCCGGTGCCAGGCCAGGGTGGAGGCCTCGTCATCGAAGCAGGCCGACAAGGGGGTATCGCCCAGGTCCTGCAGCTCCAGGAAGCCGGCCTCGAGGTCGACGCCGTAGAGGTGCGGCACCGGCAGGCCGGCGGCCTCCCAGGCCTCGGCGATGGCCACGAAGGGGCGACTGTCCTCCTGGGCGGGCGGGGCATCCATCAGGATTCGCGTCTCGCCGCCCGGGAGGCCGGCGCGGTAGTAGCGGCGAAAGCTGGCATCGCCGGCGGCCAGGGTCGGGTCGCAGGCCTCGAGGGCCAGGCCGTGCCGGGCGGCGAACCAGTGACGAAGGCGATCGAGACGCGGCGCGGAAGCGGCCGGGGGCATAGGAACTCCTTGCTGGCGGGCGCTCGTCCCTCGGACGGCGGGATCGTGGCGGCGAAGTTGACGCCTCGGGGACGGCGCCGCATGCTGGGCGCTGCTTGCGCGAGACGGGGCCGGCGGCGCAACCGCCGAGTCCCCTTGCCGGCTCGCCATGCTGCCGGGCGCCGCCCCGCGCAGCAGAGCCGAAATACGCGCTGTATAATACCGATTTCATTCGCCAAGGACACCGACGACGATGGGCAAGCGACTCACCCGGACTGCCCTGGCCGGCCTGGTCGGCGCCACCTCCCTGTGGGGGCTGGCCCAGGCGGCCCCTCCCGAGCCGCTGGCGGCCAGCCAGCTCGACTGGCACCCCTGGGGGGATCAGCGCCCCGCCGACGCCCTGTGCCGGGGCCGTTACCTGATGCCCGACTATCGGCTGCCCGCCGGCGCCGCCCCCGAGGAGGTGGTGGGCATCTCGGAGCAGGCCAACTATGGCGCCGATGGCGAGGTGATCCTCGGCGGGGAGGTGGTGCTGCGGCGTGGCACCAGCCAGCTGGAGTCGCCGCGGGTGCGGGTCACCGCCGAGCGCGATCGGGCCCTGGCGGACGGCCCCTTGGCGCTGCGCGATGCCGGCCTGCTGGTCCGCGGCGAGGCCGCCGAGCTCTCCCTGGTGGACGATGGCGCGCGCATCGACCAGGCCCACTACGTGGCCCACGAGCAGCGCCTGCGGGGCGGCGCCCAGCGTCTCGAACGCCTCGCCGATGGCCGCTTCCGCCTGGCCTCGGCCAGCTTTACCCGCTGCGAGCCCGGCAGCGAGCTTTGGCGGCTGGTCACCGGTGACCTGCTGCTGGATCGCGAGAGCGGCTTCGGCACCGCCCGCCATGCGCGCCTGGAGCTGGGTCGGGTGCCGGTCTTCTACTGGCCCTGGCTGCGCTTCCCCATCGACGATCGCCGCCATACCGGCTTCCTTTGGCCGGTGCTGAGCGTCTCCGGCGATGGCCTCGACTATGCCCAGCCCTACTACTGGAACATCGCCCCCAACCGGGACGCCACCCTGACCCCGCGCTGGATCGGCGACCGGGGCCTGCTGCTGGGGGGCCAGTACCGCTATCTCTACGCCAGCGATGCCGGCCAGCTCGACGGCGCCTTCCTGAGCGGCGACGACGGCGGCAGCGGCCCGGCGGGCGGCGTCGGGCGACGCTTCGAGGGCGAGGATCGCTGGTATGTCGATTTCCGCCACCAGGGGCGCGCCTCCGAACGGCTGCGCTACGAGCTGCGCTACGGCGCCGCCAGCGACGGCCGCTACTTCGACGACTTCGGCGGCGACTTCGGCGAGCGCTCCTCCACCTATATGCCGCGCCTGGCGCGCCTCGACTACCGCGGGGAGGTCTGGCGCCTGGAGGCGCGGGCCCAGGGCTTCCAACGCCTCGACGAGCCGCTGCTCGATCGCGACAAGCCCTTCTATCGCCTGCCCAGCCTGACCGCCGATGCGCGCTGGCAGCAGGGGGGCTTCTACCAGCAGTGGCGCTCCAACCTGACCCACTTCTGGCGCGACGTGGATCCCGGCGCGGTGCCCCTGCGCGAGGCGGCCACCGGCACCCGGCTACACCTCGCGCCGGCGGTGGGCTGGCGCCTCGACCCGAGCTGGGGTCACCTGGAGCCGCGCCTGGAGTGGCTGCACACCGCCTATGACCTGGATTACGACGGCCTGGCCACGACCCGCGACCGGCGTCCGGATCGCAATCTGCCGGTGGTCTCGGTGGACGGCGGCCTGGTCTTCGAGCGCCCCCTGGCGTGGGGCGACACCGGCTACCGCCAGACCCTGGAGCCGCGCCTCAACTACGCCTATGTGCCGGCCCGGGACCAGCGCGAGCTGCCCGATTTCGACGCCAGCGAGCGTCCCTTCTCCTGGCAGCAGCTGTGGTCCCCCTACCGCTTCTCCGGCGCCGATCGGGTCGGCGACCTCAATCGCCTCTCCTACGGCCTGAGCAGTCGCCTGCTCGAGGACGCCAGCGGTCGCGAACGCCTCGGCCTGCACCTGGGCCAGGCCCTCTACTTCGAGGATCGCCATATCGACCTGGAGGGGGACCCCGATACCCTGCCGCCGGAGGCGGATTTCCAGCGTCACTACAATGCCACCCGCGAGCGCTCGCCCCTGGTGGCCCGCGCCGACTGGCGCCATGGCGCCCGCTGGAGCAGCTACTACGAGCTGCTCTACGACGACCACCTGGAGCGCACCGAGAAGGCCAGCGCCGGCCTGCAGTATCGCGATCCCCGGGGACACGTGTTGAACCTCGGCTACCGCTGGGAGCTCCAAGGCTTCGATCCCTCGGTGGAGGTGAGCGATGACGCCTTCCGCGATTTCGATCGCGAGGAGTTCGACGTCTCCTTCGCCTGGCGCGCCAATGCCCGGGTCGACCTGATCGGCCGCCTGCTCTACGACAACACCAATGACCGGACCCTGGATCAGCTCGCCGGGGTGCAGTGGAACGACTGCTGTTACGGCGTGCAGCTGGTATGGCGGGAGTGGGTGGATGACAATGACACCGGGATCCTGGCCGACGACTTCAGCGACCGTGGCGTCTTCCTGCGTTTCGTGCTCAAGGGGCTCGGCGGCGTGGGCGGCGATGCCGGCGGCTATTTCGAACAGGCGATACCGGGCTATCGGCCGACCGACCTGTCGTTCTAAGTCGCTGCCGGTCGCCAGGGAGCCAGAGACGAGATTGGAATTTCGATGATCAAGACACTCAATGAGGTAGCTATGCGCAGTCGTTTCTCCGCCACCCTGGGCGTGGCGCTGTCGCTGCTGGCCCTGCCCGCAGCGGTCCAGGCCCAGAGCGCGTCCCTGGGGGATTTCCCGGCGCAGTCCATCGAGCGCCAGGCGCTGGATCGGATCGTGGCGGTGGTCAATCAGGGCGCCATCATGGACAGCGAGCTGGAGGCACGCCTGGCCCAGGTGCGCGGCCAGCTGGCCGGGCGCGGCATTCAGGCCCCCGGCGAGGCGGCGCTGCGCGAGCAGGTGCTGGAGCGCATGATCGTCGAGGAGATTCAGCTGCAGCGGGCCGAGGAGGCCAACCTCAGCGTCGACGAGACCGAGCTCAATCGCGCCGTGCGCAGCGTGGCCCAGAGCAATGGCATGGGTCTCGAGCAGTTCGCCGATGCCCTGGAGGCGGATGGCCTGAGCCTGGCCCAGGTGCGCGAGGACATCCGCCGCGAGCTGCTGCTGCGCGAGCTGGTCCAGCGTGAGGTGGCCAGCCGCATCACCATCAGCGAGCGCGAGGTGGACCGCTTCCTCGAGCAGCAGGGCGAGGCCGGCGACGTGCGCTATCGCCTGGGCCATATCCTGGTGGCCCTGCCCCAGTCGCCGAGCAGCGATCGGGTCCAGGCCGCCCAGCGCGAGGTGCGCCGCCTGGCCGACGAGCTGGCCGGCGGGGCGGATTTCGCCGCCCTGGCCGCCGCCCACTCCGACGGGGGACAGGCCCTGGAAGGCGGTGATCTGGGCTGGCGCGCCGCCGGCGAGCTGCCCAGCCTGTTCGTCGACGTGGTGCCGGGGCTCGCCGTGGGCGAGGTCAGCGAGCCGCTGCGCAGCCCCAGCGGCTTCCACCTGGTCAAGCTGGTGGAGCGCCAGGGCGGTCAGGGCATGGCCGCCGAGGCGCAGCGCCAGCAGGCCCGGGAGCGGCTCTTCCAGCGCAAGGTCAACGAGGAGATCGAGACCTGGCTGCAGGAGATTCGCGGCCAGGCCTTCGTCGATGTGCGCCTCTGAGGCGGCCATGGTCGAGCCCGTCCTGGCCCTGACCTGCGGCGAGCCCGCCGGCATCGGTCCCGACCTGGCGCTGATGCTGGCCGCCGACCCGGCGCCCCTGCCGGGGCGCCCGGTGGCCATCGGCGACCCGGCCCTGCTCGCCGAGCGCGCCCGCCAGCTGGGCCTGGCGGTGCATCTCCGCGAGCTGGCGCCCCAGGAGGCCCCGGGGCCCCGGGTGGTCGGCGAGCTGGCGGTCTGGCCGGTGCCCCTGGCGGCGCCGGTGACCCCGGGGCGGGTCGACCCCGCCAACGCCGACTATGTGCTGGCCTCCCTGGACCTGGCCATCGCCGCCTGTCGGGACGGCCGCGCCCAGGCGATGGTCACCGCGCCCCTGCACAAGGGGGCGATCATCGAGGGCGGCCACCCCGGCTTCACCGGCCATACCGAGTACCTGCGCGACGCCTGCGGCGTCGACGAGGTGGTGATGATGCTGGCCACCGACGCCGCCCTGCATGGCCGGGTACTGGGTCAGGCCCAGTGCCCGCTGCGGGTGGCCCTGGCCACCACCCACCTGCCCCTGCGCCAGGTGCCCGATGCCATCACCGCCGCCGGGCTGACCCGAGTGTTGCGGCGCCTGGCGGCCGGCCTGCGCCGCGACTTCGGCCTGGCTGCCCCGCGCATCCTGGTCTGCGGCCTCAACCCCCACGCCGGGGAGGACGGCCACCTGGGTCGCGAGGAGATCGAGGTGATCACCCCGACCCTGGAAGCGCTGCGCGGCGAGGGCCTCGACCTGGTGGGGCCGCTGCCGGCGGACACCCTCTTCACCCCGCGGCATCTCGAGGGGGCCGACGCGGTGCTGGCCATGTATCATGATCAGGGACTGGCGGTGCTCAAGTACGCCGGTTTCGGTCGCGGCGCCAATATCACCCTGGGCCTGCCGCTGGTGCGTACCTCGGTGGACCACGGCACCGCCCTGGACCTGGCCGGCAGCGGCCGCGCCGACCCCGACAGCCTGCGGGTGGCCCTGGCCCTGGCGGCGCAGATGGCCGAGGCCCGCGCCCGTCGCCCGGCCTAGCCGATACTCGACTCTTCTTGCAGCAAAGGATCCTAACGCGCATGTCATCTCGACCCCCGATGCATCGGGCCCGTAAACGTTTCGGGCAGAACTTCCTGCGCGATGCCGGCATCATCTCGCGGATCGTCCGCGCCATCGGCCCGCGTTCCGGGGAGCGCCTGCTGGAGATCGGCCCCGGCCAGGGGGCGCTCACCGGCCCCCTGCTGGAGGCCGCCGGCGCCCTGGAGGTGATCGAGCTGGATCGCGACCTGATCCCCGGCCTGCGGGTGCAGTTCTTCAACTACCCCGATTTCGTGATCCACGAGGGCGACGCCCTCAAGTTCGACTTCCGCGCCCTGCGCGGCGAGGGGCCGGCGCTGCGGGTGGTGGGTAACCTGCCCTACAACATCTCCACGCCCTTGATCGTGCACCTGCTCGGCGCCGGCGATGCCATCGCCGATATGCACTTCATGCTGCAGAAGGAGGTGGTGGAGCGCCTGGCCGCGAGCCCCGACAGCGCCGACTGGGGTCGCCTCTCGGTGATGGCCCAGTACTACTGTCGCGTCGACTCGCTGTTCGTGGTGCCGCCGGAGGCCTTCGTGCCGCGTCCCAAGGTGGACTCGGCCATCGTGCGCCTGACCCCCCACGAGCGCCTGCCGCACCGGGCCCGCGACGAGGCGCTGCTCTTCGACCTGGTGCGCGAGGCCTTCGGCCAGCGGCGCAAGACACTGCGCAACAACCTCAAGGGGCGCATCTCCGCCGAGGCGCTGAGCGAGCTGGGCATCGACCCGGGTCGGCGTCCCCAGACCCTGAGCGTCGAGGAGTTCGTGCGCATCGCCAATTCCCTGGCCGAGGAGGGCGCTTGAAACCCATGGGCGAGAGCGAGTCACTGACCCAGGCCATTCGTATCGACGTGGAGCCCGAGTTCCAGGCGGAGGAGTCGTCGCCGGCGGAGCAGCGCTATGTGTTCAGCTACACCATCACCGTGCACAACCACTCCCGGCACAGCGTGCAGCTGCTGGCCCGCCACTGGAAGATTACCCAGGGCAGCGGCCAGGTCCAGGAGGTGCGTGGTAAGGGCGTGGTGGGTAAGCAGCCGCTGATCGGCCCCGGCCAGACCTTTCGCTACACCAGCCGAGCGGTACTGGACGGCCCGGTGGGGGTGATGGAGGGGGCCTATACCTGCATCGAGACCGCCACCCAGACCCACTTCGAGGTGCCCATCGCCCCCTTCCGGCTGGCCGGTCCCAACCAGGTCCACTGATCGACGGCGCCAGGAGCCACCATGACCACCTATGCCATCGGCGACCTTCAGGGCTGTCACGACGAGTTCGTCGCCCTGCTGGAGCGCCTCTCCTTCGACCCGCGCCGCGACCGGCTGTGGTTGGCCGGCGACCTGGTCAATCGCGGCCCGGGCTCGCTGGCCTGCCTGCGCGAGGTGGCCGCCCTGGGCGAGGCCGCCCGGGTGGTGCTGGGCAACCATGACCTGCACCTGCTGGCGGTGGCCCGGGGCGATGCCGGCCTCAAGCGCAGCGACACCCTGGACGCGATCCTCGCCGCCCCGGATCGCGAGGCGCTGCTCGACTGGCTGCAGTCCCGGCCGCTGCTGGTGCGTGACGGCGAGGACGTCATGAGCCATGCCGGCCTGCCGCCCCACTGGTCGCTGGCCCGGGCCGAGGCCCTGGCCGCCGAGGTGAGCCGGGCCCTGGGGAGCGAGGCCAGCGGCGCCTTCCTGGGCGACATGTACGGCAATCGCCCGGCCTGCTGGCGGGACGACCTGGAGGGCATCGAGCGGCTGCGGCTGATCGTCAACACCCTGACCCGCATGCGCTTCATCGACGCCCGGGGCTGCCTCGACTTCTCCGCCAAGGAGGGCCTCGACTCGGCACCGCCGGGCTTCGCTCCCTGGTTCCAGTACCCCCGCGACGACGCGCCGCGGATCCTCTTCGGTCACTGGGCGGCCCTGGAGGGCCACACCCCCGGCAGCCGCGTCGATGCCCAGGCCCTGGACACCGGCTGCGTCTGGGGCGGCCACCTCACCGCCCTCGACCTGGCCAGCGGCGAACGCCATAGTGTCCCCAGCCGGCAACGCTGACCTCTCCCCACGATTTTCGGAGTCACCATGAACCAAGCCCCCTTCGAGCACCTCGACGTGGACACCCTGGCCGGCTGGCTGGCCGACCAGGCCCCCCTGACCCTGGTGGATATCCGCGACCCCCTGAGCTTCTCCCAGGGCCATATCCCCGGCAGCCGCCACCTGGACAACACCAGCGTGGCGGCCTTGCTGGAGGAGGCCCCCAGGGAGCGTCCCCTGGTGGTGGTCTGCTACCACGGCAACTCCAGCCAACAGGCCGCCGCCTGGCTGGGCGGCCAGGGCTATGAGCGGGTCTACAGCCTGGACGGCGGCTTCAGCGACTGGGCCGCCCGCCATCCCGAGCGGGTGGCGCGCTAGCCATGGATGCCTTCCTCGAGGGCCTGGAGGTCTACTGCGTGGGCGGCGCGGTGCGCGACGCCCGCCTGGGCTGGCCGGTCACCGACCGCGACTGGGTGGTGGTGGGGGCGACCCCCGAGGCGATGCGTCGGCGCGGTTTCAAGCCGGTGGGCCGCGACTTCCCGGTGTTCCTGCACCCCGAGACCCATGAGGAGTACGCCCTGGCCCGCACCGAGCGCAAGGCCGGTCACGGCTACACCGGCTTCGTGGTGCATGCCAGCCCCGAGGTCACCCTGGAGGAGGACCTGGCGCGTCGCGACCTGACCATCAACGCCATGGCCGAGGCCCCGGACGGCCGCCTGGTGGACCCCTACGGCGGCCTGGCCGATCTCGAGGCGCATAGCCTGCGCCATGTCTCGCCGGCCTTCGTCGAGGACCCGCTGCGGGTGCTGCGCACGGCGCGTTTCCTGGCCCGCTACTGCGGCCTGGGCTTCACCATCGCCGAGCAGACCCGAGCGCTGATGAGCCGACTGGTGGCGGATGGCGAGCTGGCCCACCTGGTGGCGGAACGGGTCTGGGTCGAGACCGAGAAGGCCCTCGGCGAGCCCCATCCCGAGGCCTATTTTCAGGCCCTGCGGGCGTGCGGCGCCCTGGCGGTGTGGTGGCCGGAGCTGGCCGCCGATGAGGCGGCCCTGGACGCCGCCCTGGATCGCCTGCCGTGCCTGCCGGAGGATGACGCCGAACTCAGCCTGTGGCGCTGGGCGCGGCTCGTCGAGCACCTGGACGACGACGAACGCGCCCGGCTCGGCGAACGCCTGCGGCTGCCCAAGGCCTATGCGGCCCTGGCCCGCCAGGCGGCGCTGACCCGAGAGTTATGGCAGGCCGCCGAGGTGGGGCCGCTGACGGCGGCGCGGGTCCAGGCCTGGCTGGACGGGGTCGACGCCTGGCGCCGCCCGGAGCGGGTGCCGCCGCTGCTGGCACTGGTCAGCCTGGAGCATGCTGAGCTGGCCACCGACCTGTCGCTGGCCTGGCGCCTGGCCGGGCAGGTGGTGCCGCGGGCGCTGATGGAGGAGGGCTTCAAGGGCAAGGCCCTGGGCGAGGCCCTGGCCCGGCACCGTCAGGAGGCGATCGCCGCGGCCCTGGCCGGCGAAGAGGGCGGGGCGACGCCCTGATCGGGAAGGGAGGTGCCGTGGGGGTGGCTGCCGTTGTGGGAGCTCGGCTTCGCCGAGCGATTGGCGCCGCAGGCGCCTTGTCGGGACGAACCCTAAGAAGGCCGCTGGCTGAGGGGCGAGCCAGTGTCGGAAAGGCCTAATCCGGCCAGGAGATCCGCCGGCCCCGCCAGGTAAAGTCCACCGGCCGCAGGCTCTGGTCGCGCTTGTCGAAGGCGGCCCAGAGCTCGTCGTAACGCCGGCCATCCCGCGGGTGGCGCGCCGCGGGGAGCAGCTCGGCCAGGGGCCAGAGCACGAAGGCGTGGTGGAGGATCTCGTCCCGGGGCAGGGGCACGCCGTCATGCGTCCCGGTCAGCTCGCCCACCGTCAGCAGGTCGATATCCAGGGTGCGGGGGCTGAACTTGGGGCTGTCCTTGCGCCGCCCATGGGCGAACTCCAGGCGCTTGCACCAGGCCTGCAACTCGCCCACCGAGGCGTCGCTGTCGAAGGCCACCACCAGGTTGTAGAAGTTGCGGCCATCCTCGAAGCCCACCGGCTCGCTGTCGAAGACCCGCGAGATCTCCAGCTCGCCGAAGGCCTCGGCCAGGGCATCCAGGCAGCGGCGCACATGGTGGTCGCGGTCGATATTGCTGCCGATGCTGGCGGTGACCCTCATGCTCGCTGCCCCCGCTCGATGGTCACGCCCACCGCCGCCGCCTGGGGCACGGCGCCGGGCTTGCGCACGGTCAGCCGCAGCCAGGGAATGCCGAACTCCGCACGCAGGGTCGCGGCCAGGCGCTCGGCGAAGGTCTCCACCAGTTCGAAATCATGGGCCGCGGCGAAGGCGGCGATGCGCTCGCTGATGGCGGCATAGTTCAGGGTCTGGCTCAGGTCGTCATTGGCCGCCGCCGGGCGGATATCGGTGGCCAGGGCCAGGTCCAGTACCAGCCGCTGCTGGATGCTGCGTTCCCAGTCGTAGACGCCGATCACGGTGTCCACTGCGAGTGCCTCGATCAGCACGAGATCCATTCCCTACCCCTGCCTTGGTCGTGGTGGTGTGGCAAAGGCTCGATTGTACGCGACTCGCCAGGCAGAATCATGGTGTCGCCTCGCTTCGGGAACCGTTCATGTCGCCCACGACACTGGCCCTGCTGCTCGCCCTGATGGGGCTAGGTTACCTGTGCGGTTCCTGGCTGGGGTCGTTGACCGTCTGCCGCCTGGCCGGGGTGGGGGACCCCCGCTTCGCCGGCTCTCGCAATCCCGGCTTTTCCAATGTGCTGCGCCTGCATGGCATGCCCCTGGCCCTGGCCACCCTGGCCCTGGATGCCGGCAAGGGCATGCCGGTGCTGTGGCTCGGCATGGCCCTGGGGCTTGCGCCCTGGGCTCAGGGGCTGGTGGGGCTGACGGTGCTGTTGGGGCACAGCTACCCGCTATGGCACCGCTTTCGCGGCGGCAAGGCGGTGGCCAGCGCCTTCGGCGTGCTGCTGGTACTGGTGCCGCCGGTGGCCCTGCTCTGTGCCATTTGCTGGGTGCTGCTGGCCTGGAGGGTGCGTACCGCGGCGGTGGCCTCGCTGAGCAGCGCCCTGCTGGCGCCCCTGGCCAGCCTGTGGCTGGCGCCGGACTACGCCCTGGTGGTCACCGGCTTCGCCCTGCTGGTGCTGGCCCGTCACTTCTGGAACCTGCGCCGGCTGCGCCGCGGCGAGGAGCCGAATCTCTGAAGCTGGAGGCCGGCCACGGTCATGGCCCCGGTGGGAAGAGGGGGGGGCGGTGCCGCCGAGGTAATGGCTTCGGGCCAGGAGGGCGAGGGATTTCACCGGGGTTTCGTCCCGGTGGTGAGCGAGCCCCCTGGGCCGAAGGCCGTGCTCAAGCGCAGGCCGCGAGTGAGGCGACAGGGTTTCGTTCCCGGGATCGCGAGCCGGCTTTCCCCGCCGTAGGCCTGCCATGCGGCAAGACAACGTCGGGGGAGGCCTTAGCTGGGGTCGGGGGGAGTGAGGGTATCCAT